>JBFKUL010000124.1:0-8260 GCA_041635755.1 Burkholderiales bacterium
CTTCGACGCGCGTTTGCGACCGGTTGCGATTCTGTTTCTGTACTCCAGATAGGCCGCTTTGACCTGGGCTTCGGAAAGGTCGTCGTTCTCGAACTTCTGCACGTCGATCGAGCCCAGCGCTTCGGCCAATTTGTCGAGGATCTGCATCATGGTCTTCTGATCCAGCGCTTGTCGCATGATCTGCTGCCCTGTACGGGTCAGAAGGTATCGGTTCTCCGATTTCCGGACAAGACCGCCGTACCGCAACCAACCGAGACTCTGCCGCAGCTCTTCATGCGTGGGAATCGCATGATTGATGTAGTCCGCCTGCCCGATGATGTCGACGAGCGTCGAGTCGGACCTGGAGACCGAATAGAGAATCCAGGCGTAGGCGATCCGGCCAGTCATGGCGTGGAGGCGCGACGCCTTGCGGCGCGGCAGGGTGGCCGATTCTGATGGAGCATTGCAGAACGCCCGGCATCCAGGCGCGATCGCTGGGAAATCGAGCTTGCCAGTCGAATCAATGCGATCGCCTCGGCTCAAGACCGACGGAAGGGTTTAGTACGCGCTGCGTTCCAGCATCAACGGTGATCAAGCGGGTAGATCCTCTCCGCGTTGCCGTGCGCGACCGCATTGGCCAGCTCAGGCGGCATCTGTGCGAGCGCTGCGCGGTAGTTTTGCAACGCTTCGTCGTCGGGCCCATGCCGGGCGCCGCTTTCCGATCGATGAAACGCGTCCGTTCCGATGACGAACCGGTCGGGAAAATCCCGCAGCAGCGCGAGCCAGCTCGGTTTGAGTTTCTTATCGGCATCGAGCGCGAAAAAGGGCGCCGGCCTGCCGGCGTTCAGCCGCAGGCTCATGAACAGGTTCGGGTTCCGCGACAGCAATTCGCGCTGGATACCGGGCGTTCGAGTACCCAGGAAATCGGTTCCGGCATGTGCCCACACAATCCTGGCGCGGCGGTTGTGCGCCAGCAAACGCTCGAACGCTGCCCTGTTCGCTTTCAGCAACGCCGGATTGGTCGCGTTGAAAACCGGCCGGTTCGGAAGGCTCATATCCTCCGGAACGAGGTCGAGATGCAGGTCCATGGGGATGTTGCGCTCCGCGGCAATGTCTGCGAGCAGCAGCAGCAGGGGATGGTCCGGTGGCGTCCATTCATAGGGATGCTGCGTGCCCATGGGCCGCAGGGAAAGGTGATGAAGGGAAATCTCACCGAAGACCACGGCACCGGCAGAGACGATCTCCTCTGCGCGCTGGCGAAACGCCTTCCTGATCTCGTCCGTGACCTCATCCGGTGCCGTGCTCTGAAGGATCACGTTCAGGCTGCCGCCGCCCCCGCCGATGAGAATGCGGCCCGCGTAGCTCTTCCTTGCAAAGTCATACGATTCGATGTCGTATAGGCCGGCAGTTCCTTCAACCATCGGCGGCGGAATGATAATGGTGCGACGAATGCCCGCCTGATCCATCCGTTCGAGCGCGACATCGAGCGCGCCATGCGCGTTCATGCTCGCTCGTCCACCGCCCTGATAGCGAGCCTTGCTGGCGAGAAGATGACCGTGCGTGTCGATGATGGTCGGCGCCTGCGCTGAAGCAATCGACACCGCGAAAAGCAGGAGGCTCAAGCCGATGGCAGAGCGCGCCGCCAGGACCGCCGCGTTCCATTCTCTCGAGTTTGACATCGTAGGATCCTCCCGCGAGGCGAGGTCGTCGGATCGTCCGCCTCAAGGCTTGAGTGCGCGCGCCGCGGCGATGAGCCGCTCGGCGCTCGGGAAGCGGTAGAGCCCATGGATGCCGTCGCGCGCGCACTCGATGTCATGCCATCGGATGATGCCGGCCCGATCCACCAGGAAGTGGCCGACGAACTGCGCCTGGTGGCGCGCCCGGTCGGCCTTGTCGTTCTCCGTCAGATCGACGCCGTCCGCCTTGTGGAAGGTCTCCCGCGCGCTGCCTTCAGGCAAGTCGAACTTCATCTCGCGTGCGAGGCGCACATAGTTGAGCTCGACGACTTCCCGGAGTTCGGGCGTTACGGGTACACGCGGAATTCCGTAGGCTTGATGGACCGTGAGGTCGGCATCCGCGCCGACCGGGCACCCCGACGGGCGGTGCCGAAAATACAGACGCGTGCGCTCGGCAGGACTGGCGACGATCGCTAAGGTCTGAACGCCGAGTTCCCGCAGCGCGGCTGCGGTGGTGCCAATGAGATTCAGGTGGCGTCGGCAGAATGCGCAGTAGACGCCTCGAAGGACTGCAAGAAGCACCGGGCCTCTGGCGCGGGTCTGCGCAAGCGACACGGTGGCATCGCTGTCTGCTGCCGGAAGGGTGAACTCGGGGGCAACGTCTCCTGGCCCGAGCGGCTGCCGTGGTGCGACGGGTTCCATCTTGTGACCTCCCAACGCAATGCAAGTCCGTTGAGCCTGCTAACGCACCGAGGCCGTGGCCGACTTGGACGTCACGCCGCGAAGCAGGCAGCGTCGTGAACTCCGTTGATCACTTGCCGTCCACGCCGCCTTCGAACCGAAGCTGGTGCACCGTAGCGTCAAAGCGCCGAGCGAATCGGCCACCACGCGATCGACGTGCATCCGCCACGCTTCATGTCGATCCAAGACGGTACCCCCACGAGCGCGCGCAAGCAACACCGCCCGGAAGTGGGGTCGTGTCGGACCAAGGCAACGACGCGGGGGGGCCCCCTTTCCGGGCGGGAAACTAGGTCGTGCGCTCCGCCCGCCGCAGCGTCGAAAGCGCGACGCCGGTCAGAATCAGCGCGATGCCGGCGAAATGAAACCACTGCGGGTACTCGCCGAGAAACAGCGCCGAAAGACCGACGCCGAGGGCCGGCATCAGGTGCATGGTCGCGCCGGCGCGCGCCGCGCCGAGCCGCGTCACGACGTAGCTCCAGCCCGCGTAGGCGAGTAGCAGCGAGCCGATCGCCGAGTAGCCGATCGCCGCCGCGCCCGTGGGTGTGATCAGCACCCTGCCGTCGCGCACGAGCTCCCAGGCGACCCACGGCGCCATGTAGACGAGGCCGAACGCGCAGACCACGGCGATGAGCTCGGTCGTGCTTAGCGCGTCGCGCCGCAGGCGCAGGAACACGGTGTAGGAGCCCCACATCGCCATCGAGCCGAGCGCGAGCAGATCGCCGACGTTGAACGAGAGCGCCGCGATCGCGCCCGGCCGGCCACCGGTGGCGATCAGCGTCACGCCGACGAAGGACACGGAGACGCCGATCCATTGCAGCGCACGGATCTTCTCGCCGAGCAGCGGGGCGGCAAGCAGCAGGATGAAAATCGGCGAGGTCGACAGGTAAAGCGTGCCGCTCGTTGCCGTGGTGTAGTGCAACCCGAGCCACTGCATCGCCAGGTGCAGCCCGCCGCCGAACAGGCCGAGCGCGACGAGCACGCCCCAGTCGCGAGCGCCGAGCGCGCGTAGCTTGACCGCGAGGCCCTGCCACACGAACGGCGCGAGCACCAAGAGCACGATCACGAGCCGACCGGCGGTGGCGATACCGGGCGCGACGTCGTCGCGCACTGCGCGCGCGACGATCCAGTTCCCGGTCCACAACAGCAGTGTTGCGAGGAGCACGAGGTAGGCGCCGGTGCGCATGGCAGCGCATTATGGATGAAGCGCGCAGCGAAACGCGGCGGCGTCCCACCGCAGGTGCGTGCTATGCTCGCCGCTCCCCGCCGTCGCCCTCAGAAGCATGCCTTTTGTCACCGCTGCCGGTCGCAAGCTTGAATACGAATGGCTTGATGCCGACGCGCCGGGGCGCCCCACCTTGGTGTTCCTGCACGAGGGGCTCGGCTCGATCCGCCAGTGGCGCGATTTTCCGCTGCGCTTGGTGAAAGCGACCGGCTGCCGCGCGCTCGTCTACAACCGCTACGGCTACGGTCAGTCCGAGGTGCTCGTCGAGCCGCGGCGCAGCGTGCGCTTCATGCACGAGGAGGCGATCGAGTCCCTGCCCAAGGTGCTCGCGGCGCTCGAGATTGAAGCGCCGCTGCTCGTCGGGCATTCCGATGGCGCCTCGATCGCGCTGATTCACGCGGGCGCAGGACATGCAGTGCGCGGCCTCGCGCTGATGGCGCCGCACGTGTTCGTCGAGGAGGTTTGCATCCGCTCGATCGAACGCGCCAGGCGCGAGTTCGAGGCGAGCGATTTGCCGGAGCGACTCGGCAAATACCACCGCGATCCGCGGCGCACGTTCTACCTGTGGAACGACGTGTGGCTGGATCCTGCGTTCTTGGATTGGAACCTCGAGGACTATCTTCCCGGCATCCGCTGCCCGGTGCTCGCGATCCAGGGGCGCGACGACGAGTACGGCACTATGGCGCAGCTGGCCGCGATCCGACGCGGCGTCGCCGGACCCTGCGAGCTCGTCGAGCTGGAGGCCTGCGGGCACAGCCCGTTCCGCGACCAACCCGAGCGCACGCTCGAAGCGCTGACGCGCTTCGTCAACGCGCGCGCCATGGCGGAGGCCTGAGGCGATGGACGCCTCAGGACGCACGCTCCGGCAGGACGTCAAGGTGATCGGGCTGATCGCCTCTGCACACGGCCTGTCGCACTTCTACCAGTTGGTGATCGCGGTGCTTTTCCCGCTCATCAAGGACGACCTCGGCGTGAGCTACGCCGCGCTCGGTGCCACGGTGGCGATCTTCTACGTGGTCTCGGGCGTGTGCCAGACGATCGCGGGGTTCCTCGTCGACCGGCTGGGCGCGCGCCGCGTGCTGATCGCCGGGCTGGCGCTGTGCTCGGCGGGCGTGTTCCTCGCGGGACTCGCGCGCAACTACGAGATGCTGGCGTTCGCGGCGTTTGTCGCCGGTGTGGGCAACAGCGTGTTCCACCCGGCCGACTTCGCCATCCTCAATGCGCGGGTCGACACGCGGCGCCTGGGTTATGCGTTCAGCTTCCACGGCATCGGCGGCACGCTCGGCTGGGCGCTCGCGCCGGTATTCAGCTACGGCATGTCGGCGCTTTATGGCTGGCACGTCGCGCTGATGGTTTCGGCGGTGCTCGGCGTGGTGATGATCGCGCTGGTGCTCGCCGGTGGCGAGGCGCTCGATATTGCGCGCCCGCAACCGTTTGCCCGGACGCAAGGGGCGGGGCGCTTTGCCGACGACGTGCGCCTGCTCACGCGGGCGCCCGTGCTGATGTGCTTCCTGTACTTCCTGCTGCTCGCGGCGGCGCTGATCGGGGTGCAGAATTTCGGCGTCGCCGGGCTGGTTGCGTTCTACCAGGCGCCGGCGTCGATCGCCTCGGCCGCGCTTACCGCGTTCCTGATCGGCGGCGCTTGCGGGATCCTGTTCGGAGGCTACGTTGCCGGGCGCACCCATCGCCATGACCTGGTCGCGGCCGGCGGTATGGCGGCCGCGGCGCTGTGCGTGCTGGTGCTGGCTTTTGGCGCGCTGCCGCTCGCGCTGCTTGCGCCGCTGCTGGCGATGGCCGGGTTTCTCTCCGGCATGACCAATCCCTCGCGCGACCTGCTGGTGCGCGGCGCGACGCCCAAGGGCGCGACGGGCAAAGTGTACGGTTTCGTCTACTCGGGTCTGGACGTCGGCTCGATGGCGGTGCCGGTGCTCTACGGCTGGCTGCTCGACCGCGGCCATTCGCAGATGGTGTTCTACGGCGTGTTCGTCATGCTGCTGCTGACGGTGTTCACGGTGCTGCAGCTGCCGGGTCGGGGCGGGCAGGTCGCGCGCGCACCCGCGGCCTGAGCGCCGAGGGAAAGGCTAGGGCAGGCAGACGCCCGAGTGCTCGGCGCAGATCATGCGTATCGAGCGATGGTGCTCCTCGGCCCGCAGGGCGCGCACCGGGTAGGCGCATAGCAGCGAAAAGGACAGGTCCGAGATCAGCTGGTTCCAGAGCTGCTCCAGGCGCACCGTGGCGTTCGCGTTGCCCTCGGCGAGCAGTACGGCGACCATCTCGCCGAACACCCGGACCTTGCGCCGCCCGCCGCCGGAGGCGCGCCGCAGGAGAGTCCCAACGGTGGCCGCGAAGCGCTTCTCGTCCGGCCAGCCCTTGACCATGAACTTGCCCAGCGTCTCGGCGGCGTCGAGCGCCACGATCGACGAGGCGCGCGCCGGAGCGCGTTCGCTCAGGCGCGCCTCGATCAGACTGTAGTGCGCCTTGGTCGCGACGACCACGCAGGCCTCGTCCGCCCGCAGACCCGCCTCGACAAAGGCCATGACGAGGTCGGTATAGGAGGCGTCGCCCTCGTAGAACTGGACGATATGGGAGTTCGTAAGCCGCTCCGGTCTTGAATGGGGGGTGTTCGGTGCGCGCCAGCGGCCTTGAAGAACGGCTGGTCGCTTTCTTGTGCGTGATGCGCTTCGGCAAGACGATACCCCGGCGATGCCGGGCGCGCAATGTCGATTTCGTAGAGGTTTTTTGCGACGCGGAATGCGTCGAGCGAGAAATAGTTACCTGTCGTTCTTCCTGCCGCATTGCTAGCATCAATCGGGAGAATTCCGGAGTCAGACCATGAAGCGATCGATGCGCGCGGTTTTTCTGCTTGGTATCGCTGCCTCGCTCGTCCTGCCGCAGGCCTGGGCACAAGGCGAGGACGCGCTCGAGCTCGCGCGCCGGCTGGTACTGCGCTCCGGTATGGCGATCCAGATCCATGCGATTCCGATCCAGTTCGAGCAAAGCGCCGCGCAGCACCGCGGCCGGGTGCCGGCGCAGGTGATCGCACAGGTGACGCAGGCCGGGAAGGAAGCCTTCCAGCCGGTGAAGCTGCACGAAGAGGTGGTGCGCAACGTCGCTGCGAAGATGAGCGCGGCGGCCATGCGCGACGCACTGGGCTGGCTCGAATCGGACACCGGGCGTCGCATCACGGCGGCCGAAGAGGATGCCGCCACGACCGCAAGCCCGGATTCCATGAATCGCTATCTGGAGGTGCTCCGCAAGCAGCCTCCCTCGCAGCGGCGCGCAAAGCTGATCGGCGACGTGATGGGCGTCGCGAACGTGGTCGAGTCGAGCGCTGGGACGCTCGAAGCGCTGACGCTTGGGATCGCGGTCGGCTTCGACGCCATGCAGCCGCGCGAGAAGCAGGCCGGGGCCGCCATGCTGCAATCGCGCCTGCGCGACTCGAACCTGCGCGGGGAGCTCCTGGCCAACCTCGGCGTGGCGCTGCCCGCGCTGATGCTCTACACCTACCGCGACGTGCCGGATGCCGATCTCGCGGCCTATGTGAAGTTCATGGAATCGCCCGCGGGCAGCGAGTACACGCGTGTCGGCCTCCAGGCGATCGAGGACGCGCTCGTGCGCGCGAGCTTCCGCATGGGGCAGCTCATGCAAAAGAACGCGCCGGCGCCGCGCACCAAGACGTAGCCGCGGGCTGCGCCGCCCGGCGCGAGAACGGGCGCATACCGAAGCTGCGCGAAGCGCTTCCAGTACTGCTCCTGTGGGAAAATCGCGCGGTGCAAGCCGCACTGCGCCGCATCATCCATGTCGACATGGACGCTTTCTACGCGTCGGTCGAGCAGCGCGACGACCCGTCATTGCGTGGCCGGCCGCTCGCCGTGGGCGGCAGCGCTGCATCGCGCGGCGTGGTTGCGGCGGCAAGCTACGAGGCACGTGCCTTCGGCGTGCGCTCGGCGATGCCCACGGCGCGCGCGCTGCGCCTGTGTCCGGAGCTGGTGGTGGTGCGCCCGGATTTCACGCGCTATCGTGCGGTCTCACAGCAGATCCTCGGAATCTTTCGCGACTGCACGCCGCTGGTCGAGCCGCTTTCCCTCGACGAGGCGTACCTCGATGTCACCGAGAATCGCTGGGGCGAGGCGCTCGCGACCGATGTCGCTCGCCGCCTCAAGCAGCGCGTGCGACAGGAGACCGGGCTTAGCGCCTCGGCGGGCGTCGCGCCGAACAAGTTCCTGGCCAAGATCGCCTCGGGCTGGAGAAAACCCGACGGCCTGACCGTCATCGCGCCAGAGCGAATCGAGGCGTTCCTGCAGCAGCTGCCGGTGGATGCGCTCTGGGGCGTCGGTCCGGTGACGGCGAAGAAACTCCGCGCGATCGGTATCGAGCGCCTGGTCGAGGTGCGCGACGCCGAACCGGAGCAGCTGCGCCGCACCGTCGGCAGTCTTACCGAGTGGCTGCAGCGCCTCGCGCGCGGTGACGATCCGCGGCCGGTGCAGCCGAACCGGCCCTCCAAGTCCGCCTCGAATGAAAACACCTACGCCGAGGACCTGCTCGAGATGCAGGAAATCCGCGCCGAAATCGAGCGCATGGCACGGCGCACCGCGGCCTGGCTCGAGCGCAAGGGCCTGGTCGCGCGCACGGTGACGATCAA
>JBFKUL010000125.1:0-8054 GCA_041635755.1 Burkholderiales bacterium
GCAGACCGATGTTGCCGCCGCCGGCGATCATCACGCGCTTGACCGGCCGGTCCATGCGACGCAGCTCGCGCAGCACCTGTCGGATATGCTTAGTCGCGGCAAGGCAGAACACCTCGTCTCCGGCCTCGATCACCGTGTCGCCGTCGGGCACGATCGCGCGGTCGCGGCGGAAGATCGCGACGATGCGCGTGTCGATCCCCGGGATGTGCTGGCGCAGCGCCTTGAGCTGCCGCCCGACCAGCGGTCCGCCCATGTAGGCGCGCACCGCCACCAGGCTGACGCGTCCGTCGGCGAAGTCGAGCACCTGCAGCGCCTCGGGGAACTCGACCAGCTTCACGATGTAATCGGTAAGAACCTGCTCGGGGCAGATCGAAAGGTCGACATCGAAGCCGTCCGCCCCCAGCACCATCTCCTCGTCGAGGAAGTCGGTGGCGCGGATGCGCGCGATGCGCCGCGGCACGTTGAAGCGGCGCGCGGCGAGCTTGCAGGCCACCAGATTGGTCTCGTCGCGTTGCGTGACCGCGATGACCAGATCGGCATCCGCGGCGCCTGCCTCGGCCAGCACCGACGGATGCGCGGCGCTGCCAAGCACCGTGCGCAGATCCAGTCGATCCTGCAGCAGCTGCAGGCGCTGCGGGTCGATATCGACGACGGTGAGATCGTTCTGCTCGGAGACCAGGCTTTCGGCGACCGACGCGCCGACCTGACCTGCACCGAGAATGATGATCTTCACGCGACGCAGCTCCCCTACGGAAAGCGCGACATTCTAGACCCTTTTGCGGCGCGCGACCCGCGACGCGCGTCAGCTCTCTTCGCGACGACCGACCGGCAGGCC
This sequence comes from Burkholderiales bacterium, assembly GCA_041635755.1. Classification (GTDB taxonomy): domain Bacteria; phylum Pseudomonadota; class Gammaproteobacteria; order Burkholderiales; family SG8-39; genus JBFKUL01. Next base: position 836 of record JBFKUL010000125.1, read on the forward strand.
AAGGGCTTTGAGCTTGCGATAAAGATGCGTTCGTTCGAGACCGGCATGCTCGGCGACGCGGGACATGCTGCCGTTCTCCCGCCGCAGAAGGTGCTCGAAGTACATTCGCTCGAAGGCCTCCCGCGCATCGCGGTAGGGGCGGTCGAGCCCGAGCTCGGCTGGCGCCTCGGGTGCGGCGCGCGCTGCAAGCACTCGTTCCACGTCCTCAAGGGTGATTTCCTCCTCGAGTGCGGTAAGTGCGAGATCCTTGACCACCCCCTCAAGTTCGGCGAAGTTCCCTGGCCAAGGATGATGACGCAACCCGTTTTGCGCGGCAATCGACAGCCGGCGCGGCGGGCAGGCGCGCGTCTCCACCAGCAGTGCCAGCATCAAAGCCGCGAGATCGGGCACATCCTCCGCAAACTCGCGCAGCGCCGGAAGCTTCAGGGTGAGCTGCGACAGGCGTGCGGCGAGCTCCGCGTCGAACTCGTGCTTTTCCACGAGCGTCTTCTCGTCGACCGCCGAGAAAGAAACGATGCGGACCTTGTGCTTGTCGGCGCGCGTCAGCATGAACTCGAGGTTGCGCTGCTCGCCGCGCCCGAGCCGTGTCAGGTCGGGCACCAGCAGGATGCCGCCGGCGGCGCGCGAAAGCAGCTCGGACGTCGGCTCGCTCAGCAGTTCGTTGCCGGCGAGAAATGGCGCGCCAGGTGCCGCAAGCAGGCAGGCGAACAGCTCCGGCCGCATGCCGCGCTCGCCGCGCAGCATCAGCGGCGCGCCCGATTGTGCGAGCTGTGCAAGTCGCTTCTTGGCATCCGCGAGCGTGCTTGACCGTCCGAGCGCTGCGAGCGACAGCTGCGCCGGCGCCGCCATCTCGTGGTTGCGCAACGCGCGCTTGACCGTGACCAGCAGCCGCTGCAGGGCGATCGGCTTCTCGAGAAAATCAAGCGCCCCGATCCGCGTCGCCTCTACCGCGGTCTCAATCGTGCCGTGACCCGACATCATGACGACCGGCATCGTGAGCTGTCCGCCGGCAGCCCATTCCTTGAGCAGCGTAATGCCGTCCGTATCGGGCATCCAGATATCGAGCAGCACCAGATCGGGGCGCTGGTGCTCGCGGCTGCGCCGCGCGGCGCCCGCATTCTCGGCGAGCAGTACCTGGTGGCCCTCGTCCGACAGGATCTCGGACAGCAGCTCGCGGATGCCGACCTCGTCGTCTACCACTAGGATTTGCGCCATGGCATCCTCAGGCCGCCTTGACCGCGGCGCCGTCGCCGCTCATCAAAGGCAGCAGCACCCTGACCGAGGCGCCGCGCTCGGGCCGGTTCTCGATGGTGACCTCGCCGTGGTGCTCGTCGACGATCTTCTTTACGATCGCGAGGCCCAGACCGGTGCCCTTGGGCTTGGTGGTCACGTAGGGTTCGAACACGCGGGCCATCATCTCCTCGGGGAAGCCGCCGCCGTTGTCCGAGATCGAGAGGCGCGCGCGATCGCCGGCTAGTTCGGTGCGCACCTCGATCGACGCTTCGCCGCCCGCTTGCCGGACATGCTCAAGCGCGTCTTGCGCATTCTGGACCAGATTGTGGATTACCTGGCGGATCTGGGCCGAGTCCGCACGCACTGCCGGCAGGTCGCTCGCCAGGCGCTTGCGGATCGGGACGCTCGAATGCTCGTAGAGGGCGAGCACCTCGGACACCAGACTGTTCAAGTCGAGCCCAGCGAGCTGCGGCGCCGGCAGCCGCGCATAGTCACCGAAATCGTCCACCATCGCCTTCATCGCCGAAACCTGGTTGACGATGTTCTGCGTAGCGCGCTTGAGCGTCTCCGCGTCGTTTGGCGGCAAGCGCCCGCTAAGCTTCAGCTCGAGGCGCTCGGCCGAGAGCTGGATCGGCGTCAGGGGGTTCTTGATCTCGTGCGCGAGGCGCCGTGCCACTTCGGCCCAGGCGGTCGCACGCTGCGCCTGGATCAACTGCGTGATGTCATCGAATACCAGTACATAGCCGCCTCCGGTCGCCTCGGGTAGCGCCGCGCCGCGGGCAAGAAGCGTCTTGCCCGTACCCTTCAGGCCAAGCTCGAGCTGCCAACGCTCCGTACCGTGCTCGAGAAACGCGTCACGCACGGATTTCGCGAACGAAGCCGGCACACCGCGCCAGGTCTCGAGCGGCTTGCCCGCCAGCGTACCAAGCTCGGTGCCGAGGATCGCCTGCGCCCCCTGGTTCGAAATCGAGATTCGCAGTTCCCGGTCGAACACCAGCACGCCTGCGGACAGATTGGCGAGAATGCTTTCGAGATGCGTCTTGGCGGTCTCGAGGGCGACGCGGTTCGATTCCACCACGCGACGCGCCTCATCGAGCTGGCGCGTCATCGAATTGAACGATTCCGTGAGCACGCCAAGTTCGTCGCGGCTGGTGACCGGTGCCTGCCTCGAGAAATCGCCGCGCGCCACGGCCTGCGTGGCCTGCGCCAGGTTTGCGAGCGGCGAGGACAGCCGATTGGAAAGGATCACCGCGAGCGCCACGGCGACAAACAGCGCCATCAGCAGCGCGAGCGTCAGCGTGACGATGTAGATGCGCTTGAGTCCCTGCCTCGAGACCGCGAGCTCGCGATAGTCGCGATAGGCGTCCTCCACCGCACCAGCGCTACGCGAGAACGTTTCAGGCACCGTCTGGCGCAGTTGCAGGTAGCGCGACTCGTCCCCGAGGGCAAGCGTATTGACCGGGACCACGACGCGTACGGCGAGCGGTTTGCCTGGCGGCGCGTCGACCGCGAGGTAGCTGCGGTTGCTGCGCGCCTGGCGCAGCGCCTGGGCACCTGGCATGTCGGGAAGGAACTTCGACATGTCCTCGGTGGCGCTCGCGATCAGCGTTCCACTGCCGCTCACCAGCACCGCGTCCTGCACGCTCGCCTGTTCACGCAGGCGGTTGAGCAGCGACACTTGCTGGCTGGGCGCGCGGTCCGCAAGCTCGAGCGCCATGGCACGCGCCTTACCATTCAGCTCGGCCAGCATCTGATCGATCGCGCCCTGACCGAGGCGAATGCCGCCTTCCAGCGCGGCATCGACCTTGACGTCGAACCACGACTCGATGCTCTTGGTGAGAAATTGCACCGACACGGTGTAGACGAGCAGTCCCGGCGCCAGCGCCATCAACGCGAAAAGTACCAGGAAGCGCAACGTCAGGCGCGATCCGAACACCCGGCTGCGGTACTTACGCGCCAGCGCCACGAGCTGCCAGCCGACCAGACCGGCCAGCAGTGCAGCGAGCGCGGCGTTTAACGCCAGCAGAACCGGATAGTGCTCCGCAAAGAGCGACGTGTTGGCGCTTGCAGTGGCCAACAGGAACAACAGCACCCCTGCGAGCGCGGCACCGACGATCAAGAGCGCTCTCATTACTTGGGCGCCTCGACCGGCTCACGGCTCTCGACCGGCGCGGGCGGCTGCTGCGGCGCACGGTACGTGAATCGCCTCCAGGTGGAGTCGAGCTGCCAGTCGTTGCTGGTGTAGGCGCTGATCTGGATCGGTTTCGGCAGCAGCGCGAGATCGAGGCGCATTCGTACGGCAGCCTCGTAGCGTGCGTCCGACAGCGACACGGTGCGGTCGACGACCAGCCAGTTATTGACCCGACGCAGCACCGCTAGCGCGCCCTCGAGGGTTTCGAAGTTCTGTTGCAGGAGCCCGGTCGAGAGCCGGTAATGGCGCGACAGTGCGTGGTAGGTCAGCCGAACCTGCTGGCGCTTGGAGGCCGTGCGCTCGTCAAGCCAGTACCAGCGCGGGCGCGTCAGTTCGAACTCGATGACGAAGTACAGCGGCACGCCGTTGGCTACAGCGTCGGCAAGCCTGGCGTTGAAATCGAAGACGAACTCGGCGTTCAGCACCAGGCCTTCGTCGGCGGCGCGCAGGTTCGTCTCGCGTACCTCGATCTCGTTGGCGCGCGCTCCAAATGCGACTGCAGCGGCGAGGGCCAGCATCAGAACTCGGGCGCGGCCAGGCATCGACAGTATTGTCACGCAGGCTTTTCCAGCAAGGCGAAAAAGAACCCGTCATGCTCGGCGTTCGGCAGTAGCCGTTCCGGCGCCTCCGCGGCAAGCGCGACGCGGCGCGCTCCCGGAGTGCGCGCGCAGAACGCATCGACGACGTTCTCGTTTTCCTCGGCAAATACCGAGCAGGTCACGTACAGCAATTTACCACCCGCGGCGAGGACCCGCCAAAGTGCGTTCAGTATCGACGCCTGGCGCGTCGCAAACCGGGCGACGTCGCTTTCTCGCCTGAGCCACTTGATGTCGGGGTGCCGACGCACGACGCCCGAGGCAGTGCAGGGCGCGTCCGCAAGAACGCGATCGAACGGCGTGCCATCCCACCATTTTTCCGGGTCGGTGCAGTCCTCGGATCGGATTTCCGCGACCAGCCCGAGTCGCGCGAGCGACTGCCCGACGCGCCTGCAGCGAGCGCGATCGACGTCGAGCGCCGTAAGGGTGACCTGCGCGTATTCCAGGATATGCGCGCTCTTCCCACCCGGCGCGGCGCATGCATCGAGCACGCGCTGCCCGTCGGCGAGATCGAGAAAGCCAGCGGCGCGCTGCGCCCCTGCGTCTTGCACCGAGACTTCGCCGTCCCCAAAACCGGGCAGCCGCTCCACCGGCACCGGCTTGTCGAGGAGAAGCGCGGCGCCGTCGAGCGCGCGCGAGGCAATGCCCACCGCAGCCAAGCGTTCGCCGTAGTGCTCGACGCTGGCTCGCCGGCGATTGACGCGCAGGCACATGGGCGGATGCATGTTGCCTGCCTCGAGCACCTTTTCCCAGTGCTCCGGAAGATCGCGACGCAGGGCGTCGATCCACCAGCGAGGGTGCTGATAGCGCGCCTCGGGGTCCTGCGCCAACTGAGCCTCGAGCGCCGGGCGCTCGCGCAGCCACCGACGCAGCAACGCGTTTACGTAGCCGCGCGCGCGCGGCTTGCCGAGCTGCGCACATGCACTCACCGCCTGATCGACGACTGTGTAATCCGCGTAGCGTCCGCTCTCGAGCGCGTACAGGGCGCACCAGATCAGCGCTTCGATATCGAGCGGCGGGGTGCGATGTTGTGACAGCGCGGTGACGATCGCCTGCATGCGGCCGTAGCGGCGCAGCGCCCCGTGGCACAGGTCGAGCACTGCGCCGCGCCCGGCCTCGGGCGGCGTGTCGCCATCGCGCTCGAACTCACTCGCCAGACTGCGGCCGGCGGCGACGCGGGCGACGAGCGATGAGGCCGTGCGCAGTGCAGCCGCGAGCGAAGGTGCTTTTCCGGCGAAGCGCTCGGGCGCCGTCGTGCGCGAGCCTCCTGCCACGGTTCAGTGCTCCACGCGCGAGAAGCGCTCGCCCGGCGAGAGCGCAAAGCCGCGCAGAAACGCCGCCGCACCGAGTCGCTTGCCGCCGGCGCGCTGCAGTTCGTGCACCGCGAGGGCACTCTCGCCACACGCAACAACGATGCTGTCGTGGGACGTTGAGAGAATCGTGCCAGGATCACCGGCCCCCAGCACTCGCGCAGCGCGCCAGATCTTGATCGTTTCCCCTCGCAGGACCGTCCGCGCCCCCGGTGTTGGCCGAAACGCCCGTACCGCACGCTCGATTGCAATGGCGCCGCACGACCAGTCGACTGCCGTTTCCGCCTTGTCGATCTTGCGCGCGTAAGTCACGCCCTGCTCGGGCTGTGCGCGCACCTTAGCCCTTCCCGTTGCCACGTCTTCCAGCGTGGCTACGAGCAATTCCGCGCCCAGGGCTGCCAAGCGCGTATGCAGACTTCCTGCATCATCGTCCGGTGCGATCAAAAGGGCCCGCTGGGCGAGCATCGGCCCCGTATCCAGGCCCTCGTCCATCTGCACGATCGTGACGCCGCTCTGCGCGTCCCCCGCCAGCAGCGCCCGCTGTACCGGCGCAGCCCCGCGCCAGCGCGGCAGGAGCGAGGCATGGATGTTGATCGCCCCGTGCCGCGGCAATGCGAGCACCGCCGATGGAAGGATGATGCCGTAGGCTGCCACCACAACCGCGTCGGGCTTGGCGCTTGCGATCTGCGCGAGTACCGAGGGCGCTTTCAGAGTTTCAGGTTGCAGCGTGGCGATGCCGCGGGCCGCCGCGAGCTGCTTTACCGGGCTCGCGATTCGACGCATGCCGCGTCCCGACGGCCGGTCGGGCTGCGTCAACGCAAGAGCGACGTCATGCCCGGCATCGAGCAGCGCCGCCAACGCGACCTCGGCGAACTGCGGCGTGCCGGCAAACACCAGGCGCATTCGAAAAGTGGCCGGGCGATCACCGGGGCGCCGAGCGGCGCCACCCGGCTAGGCGCTCTTCCTGAGCTGTTTGGCGAGTCTGGAGCGGATGCGCTGCTGCTTGAGTTGCGACAAGTGCTCGACGAAGACCTTGCCCTTGAGATGATCCATCTCATGTTGGATGCATACCGCGAGCAGTCCCTGCGCCTCAAGCGTAAACGCGGTGCCGTTCTGATCGAAGGCCCGCACCTTGACGCGCTCGGCGCGTTCGACCAGCTCGTAGATGCCTGGCACCGACAAACATCCCTCTTCGATATCGGAGACGCCGCTCGACTCGACGATCTCGGGATTAACAAGCACGACAAGCGCATCACGCCGGTCCGAGACGTCGACCACGATGACCTGCTTGTGCACATCGACTTGGGTCGCCGCAAGACCGATCCCCGGCGCTGCGTACATCGTCTCTGCAAGGTCCTGCACCAGCTTCTTCAAAGCGTCGTCGAATACGGTCACCGGCGCCGCCACCTTATGCAGTCTGGCGTCCGGGTAGCGGAGGATGCTTAGGAGGGCCATGAGAATATCAAAAAATGTTGCAAATTTAACAGATTACATGCACTATTTCAGGCAGCATATAAGCTAATTGCGCTTTATGCTACATTTTGGGCGAACAAAAGGGCTTTCAAGCCAGCTTGCAGAGCCGCGATACAGATCGGGGGCATCTGATGCACCGCCAATTGCGTAAGTCTATCACAGCACTCGTTTTTGTCCTCGCCGCGGCCTCCCAAGGAACCGCCTACGCGCAAGCGCCGAAATCCCCTCTCGCTTTAAAGCCTGATGCCCCGGACCGTTATGTCGTAGTCCCTGGCGACACCCTTTGGGGCATCTCGGAGCGCTATACGGACTCCCCTTGGCGCTGGCCGGAGTTGTGGGGCTTTAACAGGGACCAGATCCGCAATCCGCACCTCATTTTTCCTGGCGACGTGATCCTCCTCGATCGCGCGACCGGC
>JBFKUL010000126.1:0-8022 GCA_041635755.1 Burkholderiales bacterium
CTTCGCCATGGCGCCCGGCGACTGCCTGGTGTTCCAGGCGATGGTCGTTCACGGCGCACCGGGCAATACCGGCAGGCAGCGCCGGCGCGCGCTCGCCACCCGCTGGTGCGGCGACGACGCGCGATACTGCCGCCGTCCCGGTGAGGTCGCAATCCCGACCGTGGATCCCGGGCTCGCGCACGGCGCGCGCCTGAACTGCGAGCGTTTTCCGCTCGTCTGGAGCGCGTCGGCGAGCGCCCGCGCTGCGCCAGCTTCGCCGTAAAGTCACGGTTCGATCTCATGCATGGTGCACGCTGTATTGCTTCAAAGACCGTTTCAGATCGACGCGTACTCCGATCGAAACAGATCCCGCTTGCGTTGCCTGCGCAATGGGCTGGCGACGCCGTTGGCCCGGCGCGCGATCGATCGACTAGACTGAGTGCACCTCCGATGCGCACCTTCACCGCAATTCTTCGCCGCACCATTGCGGCGCTTTGCCTCGCGCTCGCGCCATTACTCGCAGGCGCGGCGACACTGGTGGAAGCGGAACTGGTGTGCCCGCTCGACGGCGAAACGTTCAAGACGACCATCGCGGTGCCCGATACCCCGATCAACTTCCACCTTGACCTGAAACCGACCGGCGAGACGGTCGCGCCCTGGCCGCTCGTGAAGTGCCCCTCGAGCGGCTTCGTGATGTACAAGCGCGATTTTTCGGAGGACGAGCTCGCGCGACTGCGGCCCTTCGTGCGCTCGGCGGAATACCGGGCGCTCAGCGAGGCGCACACCAATTACTACCTGAGTGCGCGGCTGCGGGCGCACCTCGGCGCGCCGCCGGCGCATCTCGCCTACGTCCTGCTGCAAGCGACGTGGGAGGCAAAATCGCGGGTGCAGTACGAGGCGTACGCGGCCGAGGCGCTCGAGACCTTCAAGCGCGTACTGGCGGCACCGGTGCCGAACGTCAAGGAATGGACCAACGCGCAGTTCGTCGCCGGCGAGCTGGAGCGCCGGCTTGGCCGATTCGCTGATGCGAGAAGGCGTTTTTTGTCGCTCGCCGGGCACGAGGAGGTCAAGGAAGGCACCTTCCGCACCATGCTGCAACTCCAGCTGCGGCTGATCGAAGCGAAGGATACGGCCTCACACCCCATCCCGCGCTAGGGCACCGGAGCCGATCCGGCGCCTGACAAGCATCGTCCGCGACTTCTTTGCGGGGCCGCTGCCCCACGCGGCATTGCCCACAGGGCAAACGTCGAGGCACAATACCTGCGGGCCGGTCTCGCTATCGGCCCGGGCGCACCGCCTACAGCGTCGTGCGCAAGAAGAAACAAGAACCAACGGACACGGGTTGTGTGACAAACACGGCGGCGGCACCGGCGGTCTTCTTTCAGCTGCGCGGCGATCCTTGGCTGCACGCGGCCGATGGGACGGCGCACCCGCTCGAGCGCAAGGATGCAGCATTGCTGGCCCTGCTTGCGCTCGAAGGACCCGTACCGCGCGCCAAAGCGGCCGCGCTGCTCTGGCCCGACGTCGACGACGAAGCGGCACGCAATAATCTGCGCCAAAGGCTGCACCGGCTGCGCAAGCGCGCGGGCTTCGATTTCGTGCACAGCGTCCAGGACATGCTGCACCTCGCGGACAGCGTGCAGCACGATGCAAGCGCGACGGCGGAGTTGCGCCTCAATGGCTCGCCCCGGGCGGCGCCGACCGACCCCAGCGCCGCGGGTCCGCCGGCGCCAAGAGACCTGCTGGGCGCGCTGGACTTCGCGGACTGTGCCGAGCTGCACGATTGGATCAGCATGACGCGCGAGCAGCAGCGTGCCGCGTGGCGCGACGCACTCGCCGATACTGCCGCACGATTGGAGCGTGACGGACAGCTCGCATCCGCCCTACGCTACGCGGAACAGCTTGTCGCTGACGATCCGTTGCTCGAGCACGCACACCGTCGTGTCATGCGGCTGCATTACCTGCGCGGCGATCGAGCCGCCGCGCTGGCGGCCTTCAAGACCTGTCGCGAGACGCTGCAGCGGGAGCTGCGTGTCGCGCCAGGCAGGGAAACGCTCGAGCTGTGCGCTTTGATCGAAGCGAGCGGCGCGCTGCCGAGGCCGGCTGGCGCGCCGATACCGGTGGCGGTGTTGCGCCCACCACGACTGATCGGGCGCGAAGCCGAGTGGCGCGTTCTCGAGCAGACATGGTCCGCACGCCGCGTCGCGCTCGTTAGCGGCGAACCGGGCATCGGCAAGACCCGTCTGCTCACCGACTTCGCCGCGGTGCATGGTGACGTCATCGTGGTCGGCGGCCGGCCCGGCGATGCGCACGTACCATACACGCTGCTGGCGCGCCTGCTGCGGTCGCTGCGCACACGCGTGGGCACCTCGGTCGAGCCGTGGGCGCTGCACGAGCTGGCGCGTCTCGCGCCGGAGTTCGATCCCGGCTGGACCGCCGTGGGCGACGTCAATCGCGCGCGACTTGCCCAGGCGGTGCAACTGCTGCTCGCCGCCGCCGGCGACGCCGACGCCGTCGCGCTTGGCCCCGAGGCGCCCCGCCTGGGTGGCGTCGTCGTCGACGACTTGCAGTTTGCCGACGCCGAATCGATCGAAATGCTGACCACGCTCATGCGCAGTGACACGCTCGATCTTGCGTGGCTCATCGGAGCGCGCAGCCACGAGCTTCCAGCGGCCGCGCAGAAGTGGCTTGCCGCTTCAGGCGCGGCTGGAGCGGTGCACGTTGATCTCGCGCCACTGGATCTGGAGCACACGCGCCTGCTGCTCGAGACGCTGATGCTGGTGGACTTCGACGCTGCGCGCTGGGTGGACGCGGTGTACCGCCATACCGGCGGCAATCCGATGTTCGTTCTCGAAACGATGGTCGCGCTCCTGGCGCCCGGCGCAGGGTCGCCTGTGCCGCACAACGCCGCGGCAAATGCAGCCGCAACGCCGGAGAAGCTGCCGATTCCAGCTAGCGTCGGCCAGCTGATCGAGGCGCGCCTGGCGCAGTTGAGCACGGACGCGCTCAAGCTCGCGCGCGTGGCCGCACTGGCCAACAAGGACTTCGACCTCGAGCTGGCGGCCGACGTCTTGAACAAGCACGTACTGGATCTGGCCGAGCCCTGGTCCGAGCTCGAGCGTACGCACATCATCCGCGAGGCCGGATTTGCGCACGACCTGATCTACGAAGCGACGCTGCGTTCGATCCCGGCGGCGGTCGCAATGCTCACGCACAAGGCCATCGCGATTTCCCTGGAGCGGCGCGACGCCGCGGCCGAACACATTGCACCTCACTGGCATGCGGCGGGAGCCTGGTCCAAAGCCGCGCAGGTCTATCTGCAGGCGGCGCAGATCGCCTACGAGCATTCGCGCCGCTCGGAGGAGTTGATCCTCCTGAGGCGTGCGGCTGAATGCCTCGAACGGTCGCGGCAGATCGAAGGTCGCTTCCAGATCGAGCTGCGCTCCGCACACGCCGCGCTGCTGATCGACCGTACCGATCAGGCGCATGACTTCGCCGAGCGCGCGCTGGTGCTCGCACCGGATTCGGCTGCGCGAGCCGAGGCCCTGGCAGTTCTCGCCGAGGCCGCCGATTTCATGAACGAGGGTGACGCTGCGATCGAGCAGGCTGCGGAAGGACTGCGCCTGGCGGTTGCGCTCGCCGCGCCGGCACTGGTGCTGACGCTTGCGGCGTTACTCGGGCGTCTGCGCGCCACACGGGGTGACTTCGAGCAGGCGGTCGCAGCCTTCGACGACCACGAGCACTGGCTCGAGCGGGGTACCGGCACGGCTGCGGCCCGAACGTTCCTGGCACATCGTGCGGTGGTGATGGACCAGGCGCGCCAGCGCGAGGAGGCCGTTACGGTCGCGTTGCACGCTCTGCGCCTGGCGACCGAGGCGCGCGACTGGTCCAATGCATGCCTGTGTCACGCCAACCTGGGTTCGTTCTACCTGCGCCTCGGATCGGCCGAAGACGGGATTGGTCACCTGAGACAGGCCTTGCGCTTGGGGGATCAGCTGGGCGAGGTCGGCGGCAAAACAGAGCTTGCGCGCGTGTACCTCGGCAACGGACTGCTGAAGCTCGGAAAGTTTCGCGAGGCGCTCGAAGCGCTGTCGACGGCGCATACGCGGCTCGCGCTCGGCAAGGCCATGCCTTGGGCCATCATTGCTCAGAACATCCTGGCGCGCGCGTATGTCGTGCTCGGTCAGCCGGAGCGCGGGTGGAAGCTCCTCGAGGGAGCCCCCGATGAGCTTCCGCCGGCCGTGCTGGCCTTGCTCTATATCAACCAAGCACGCGTACTGCGAGCGATGAGAAGGCCCCGAGGGCACTTGATCGCCGACGCCCTTGCGCTACATGCCCTGCAGAAGCAGCATGAGACCGACCTTCTCGCGTACCTGGAACAGGCGATCGATAGTGAGTCCGCCGAGGGCGCAGAGCTTGCGGCCCGTGCCGAGGCCGACGCCGCAACGCGCATGCATAATCCACTGCGGCTTGACGCGCAGATTATCGGCTGCGCCTGTCTGCTGAAAGCCGGCGCGGTCGAGCTTGCAGCGGCGAAAGCGCACGCGATGCTCGCCATGGCGGAAAAGTCCTGTTCCTGGACGCAGTATCGCGGCTCGCTCTACTGGAACGCATTCGAAGCACTGGACGCCAACCGGGAGACCGAGTCCGCGCTCGACGCGTTGCATCACGGGGTCGCCTGGATCAACAGCGTGCTGCCGAGCGTGCCGGATGCGTTCAACGCCAGCTTTCTTGAGCGCAACCCAGTCAACCGCGCCCTTCTGAGCACCGCTAGCCGCAGATTGCACGCCTGAGGTGCCCCAGCGTCGATCTGAGCGTTCCCGGTAACGCTCCGGTAACGCCGCCGCCCTTACCTTGCCCGTGAACCGGTTCCTTACTGGAATCGGCGCGCGCACAAGGAGGACGGCATGAACACGACGATGGCACGCATTCCCGCAGCGCCACGAGCCGGCTCGGGCCTCGACTCGTTCGGGATCGGCATGCGTTGCACCCTGGCTGCAGCGTTGCTTGCACTCTCTCCCCACGCGCTGGCGGGCGACCGCCAGATCGGCGTCGATCCGCAGGTGGCGGTGTCGTGGGGCTTCTTGACCGGAGGTTCGACGGCTCCCGTCAAGCCCACAAATGGCATCTCCGCGGGGTTCTGGCAGCGCTCCTCGGGTGCCGCGCCCGGCGTCGGCGCGAACTTCGTTGGAACGGCCGAGTTCCAGTTACCCGAGACGCCTCCGACCCGCATCCGCTCGGCGACACTGCAGTTCAAGGGGCGCGCAACCCAGTGCGCCGGCTCCGAGCCGGTCGTGATCGCCGTGTACGGCTATGCCGGCGACGGCAGGGCCGACCTGTCCGACGCCTCCTCTGGAGCACGTATCACGCAATTGTCGGCCGACTGCAAGGACAACCCGGCGTTTACGCAGCCGATCGACGTCACCCAGATCGTGCGGCAGTTGAGCGTGCCGTCGGGCGTGCGTCACGTCGGATTCAATGTTCGAAAGGGGAATAACCGGGCGCTCGCAAGCCTGTTCGGCTTCAGCGGCGCCAAGCTCACCGTCGTCGTGGCCGACGAGGACGTCGCCGTGGTGTCGCCGCAGGGTGTGGCCGGAGCCTCAGCCGCTTCCGCCGGCGATGCGTCGCCGCAGGCACGCGGATCGAACCTGCTCGGCGGATTGCTCGGCGCCGCCGGCACCCTGCTGCGTGGCGGCGGGTCGGATGCCGCGGCCGCGCAGGCGCGCAACGAAGCGGCGGCGGCGCTTCAAGGAGCTGCCACCGAAGCGGCAACCTCGGCAGCACCGTCATCAGCTGCACCAGCGGCTGCGGCATTGCCTACAGCAGCGACAAACCCCGGCGGTGCCGGGACGATGGCTGCCACTGCAACCGCAGTCATGGCTTCGACGGCCAGTGCGCCGGCGGCCAGCGCACCCGCGGTCGGTGCGCCTCCCGCCGCGGCCACCATCGACGCGGACATCGTCGGTCTGCGGCTCGGCATGTCGCTTGCCGAAGTGAAGCGCGCACTGCAAGCCCATTCGCAGGCGATGGTGATCAGCGAGCAATACGGCATCGTCAACAACGTCGCCGCCACCAAGTACCTGTCGTGGATCATTGCTCGTGCTCCGAGAGGTGCGCCGGCCGGCTCGAGCGATGCGATCGGCGTGCACTTCCCACCGCCGCCGAACGAGCACCGCGCGGTGTTCATCGAGCGCTTCACCGGATTCCAGAACAACGAGCTGCCACTCTACGACACGATCAGGGACGCGCTGACGAAGAAGTTCGGTCAGCCAAGTTTTGCCAATGAGGGCATGATGCTCTGGACGTACAACGCCTCCGGCACGCAAATCGTTGAGTCTTCGACCATGGGGCGTTGCGCGAAATTCGCGCCGATCGATCCGCCGGCGCGGGGCCAGAACGTTCTGTTCAACGGCTACCGCACGCAGAACTGCGGCGTCACAATCTACGCGCGCTATGAACGCGGCAGAGGGCCGGCCGACCGCGACCTGACCCGCTACGTCAGCGTGTCGATCATCGACGATACGCAGTTCGAGGCGATGCGCCAGGCGACCGCAAGCTTTGCGAGCCAGGTCACACGCGAGACGGCAAGCCGGGTCGCGGCGCCGAAGTTCTAGCCCTACGCGGGCTTCAACGCGGCTCCCGCCGCCGACGCCGCACGGCATTCCGGCACACGGAGGAGACTCGTATGAGCACCGTATCCAACCAGATGCGAGACGCCGGCGCGATTCTTCCCGCCGTCGATGCCGTAACCAACTACAGGGCTCTGGCTGTCGAGTTCGTATCGACGGCCGTCGGCGTCGTGCTGCTCGCGCTTTTCGTATCGATGTCGATGAACTCGATGTCGTTCGGGGTCGTCGCCACCGGCGTTGTGCTGTTCCTGGCGTTCGCCGGCGCCGGCTTCAACGGCGCCGGCGTGGTGCTGATGGACGAGGCAACCGGAGCGCCCAAGCGCTCGTTTGTCGACGCGCTGCTGGCCGGCGCGTTCGCCTTCGTCAAGGCGATCGCGGTGCTGCTGCTGGCAGGCCTCGGCGCGTTGTTGATCGTGCTCGCGATCGCGCTGCTGCTCTGGATCTGCAAGATTCCCGGCGTCGGACCGGCCCTGTTTTTCCTCGTGTTTCCGCTCGGCGTGGTGACCGTCGGGGTGATGTGGATCGCGTTCGCATTTGTGCTTGCACCGATTGCCGGTCCAGCGATCTGGTCGGGAGAGTCGATTGGCGCGACCCTGGCCCGCGTGATGATGGTGATTCGCAAGCGGCTGCTCGGCGTACTGGTGCGCGGCTGCGTGCTGTTTCTCCTGTTGATGGTGACCGCGATGGTGCTGTGGATGGTCGCGTTCACCGGCACCGCGATCACCGGCGCGATGTCGCTCGGCATCGTCGGCGTCAATCTCGATCTTTCTTCGGTCATGAGCCTGTTTGGCGGCGGCAACGAATTTGGCGGCGGTTCGGCCCGCCGGGGGATGCGGCCGGGCATGCGTGCGCCCGGCGCGGGCGCGAGCGGCGGCTATGGCGTGGCGATGCTGATCAGCATCGGCTTGATCGTTGCCGCAGTGGGTACGCTGCTGTCGCTGGTGCTGAAAAAGGGCTGGTGCCTGATCTACTTGCAGACGGCGCGGGATCTGGATGTCACGGCGGTCGAGGCCGAAATGCAGGCCAAGCTCGCCCAGGTGCGTGCACAAGCCAATGCCGCAAGGGAGCGCATGCAGCAGCAAGCTCGCGCACCGCGTCCTGCTGCGGGCGATGCACCAGCGAATCCGGGGCGCGGCGCGCCCACGGGCGGCGGACCGGCGTGAGCACGACCGGCGCCACGATGCCGGTCCGCCTGGCGTTGCAGATCGCCTGTTGCTGTGTCTGCGCCCTGGCGAGCGGGACCGCTTGCGCGCAAAGCAAGGAGGCTGCAGCAAAAACCATGACGGCCAAGTATGCGGGCAACGACGACTACAATGCGCTGCTGAACGATCCGGAGGTACGCGCGAAACTGCAAAGGCTCGTGGGCGGTCAGATGGGCCTGCTCAGGCACAACCTGAGCGTCACGGGTTCGGTC
>JBFKUL010000127.1:0-7886 GCA_041635755.1 Burkholderiales bacterium
GAGTCGCCCGCCCTGGATCGCGGAGAGATGCTTGCGGACCGCATTGATCTCCTGGATCGCGGCACCGCAACGAAGCAGCGCCGTAGTCACGTTTCTCAGATCGCCCATCGACACACCTTCGGCCGGGAGCGACAGCAGGCTGGAGCCACCGCCCGAGATAAGGGCGAGCAACAGGTCGTTCTCGTCCAGGCTGCGCACACGCTCGAGCAGTTCGCGCGCGCCGGCTTCGCCGGCTTCGTCCGGCACCGGGTGGCCAGCCTCGACCACGCGCACGCGCGTGGTCGGCAGCGAGTGCTTGTAACGCGTGATGGCGAGCCCCTCGAGCGCCGCCTCGCGCGGCCAGGCGCGCTCCACCGCGAGCGACATCGAGGCGGCGGCCTTGCCGGCGGCGACCACCAGAGTACGGCCGCGCGGTGGGGGCGGCAGATGCCGCGCGAGAATCCGCAGCGGATTGGCCGCTTCTACTGCGGCGCGAAAGCTCTGTTCGAGGAGCGAACGCATGGCGCGAAGTTTACAGGGCGTCGGCTATGATGCCGGCGATCGCTTTGCCGTCGCCATGGAGCAGGCATGAAGCTCGTTATCGCGCAGATGAAGCACGAGACCAACACGTTCTCCCCGGTGCCGACGCCGCTGGCGCGCTTCGCGCGCGGTGGACCGCTGCCGCTCGAGGGCGAGGCGATCCGTGCGGCCTTCCGGGGCACCGGCACGGCGATCGGCGCGTTTCTCGAGCTCGCCGACAAGGCGGGGGCGCAGAGCGTCCTGCCGGTGGCGGGCGATGCGGCGCCTAGCGGACCGGTCGCGAACGACGCTTTCGAATGGATGGCCACGCGCATCCTCGACGCCGTCGCGCGGGGCTGCGATGCAGTGCTGCTCGATCTGCACGGCGCGATGGTCACCGAGGCGCACGATGACGGCGAAGGCGCGCTGCTGGCGCGCATCCGCAAGATCGCACCGAACGTGCCGATCGGCGTCGCGCTCGACATGCACTGCAATCTTTTTCCCGCGATGGCGGAGCTCGCTACGGTCATTGCCGGCTATCAGACGTATCCGCACGTCGACATGCACGCCACCGGACTGCGCGCGGGCCGACCGATCCTGGCGATGCTCGCGGGTAACGCGAGGCCGATGATGGTCGTCGGCCACCGGCCGATGCTGCCGCACGTCATGCGCCAGTCGAGCCTGGATCAGCCCAATCGCGACATCCAGGCGCGTGCCCAGGCGATGGAAAAGGAGGGCGTGCTGAGCGCCACCTTCTTCGTCGGTTTTCCTCACGCCGATATTCCCTGGGCGGGCTCCTCGGCGGTGGTGGTGACCGATGGAGATCGCGAGCGCGCCAAGCGCTGCTGCGACGAGCTGCTCGACATGGCCTGGAAGGGACGGGCGGAGTTCCTCTACAAGATCGAGCCGCTGGAAGCGTCGCTTGCGCGCGCGCGCCAGATGCAGGGTGGACCGATCGTGCTGCTCGATCACTACGACAACTGCGCTTCGGGCGGCACCATGGACACCATGACGGTGCTCGGCGGCATGCTCGATGCAGGGCTGGAGGGTGCTGCGGCATTCGCGATCTGCGATCCGCAGGCGGTCGCGCGCATGAAGCAGGCCGGCATCGGCGCGCGCGTCACGCTGCCGCTGGGCGGCAAGCTCGACATGCCGGCACTCGGGCTCAAGGGCCGGCCGCGCGAAGTCAGCGGCACAATCAAGCGCATCGTCGACGGTCGCTTCGTCAACGACGGACCCATGGCCAAGGGCGCACCGGGCGACATGGGCAGTAGTGCGGTGCTCGACACCGGCAAGATCGAGATCGCGGTGATCTCGCGCCACACCGAGCCCTACGACATCGCGAGCTTCCGGGCGCTCGGCATCGAGCCGGCGAAAAAACGCTACCTGATGCTCAAGAGCCGTGTGCACTGGCGTGCCGGCCTCGGCGACCTGGCGAAAGCCGTGGTCGAGTGCGCAGGCACCGGCGTCTGCACCTCGGATTACGGCACGCTCGATTTCCGGCGGGTGCGCCGGCCGATCTACCCGCTCGACGAAAGGGCGTCCGCCTAGAAGGTTTCCTTGCGCGCTTCGCGTCCCAGGCGGTACAGGCGAGGGTAGGCCTCTCGGAACGCGCTCTGGATTTCTGCGGCCGGGACGTCGGCAAAGGTGCCGCGCTCACGCAGATACTCCATATGGCGCCGATCGTCCTCATCGAAGGGATGAAAGATCGAGTCGCGGCGGCCGTCGAACTCGAGAGGACGCACGCGGAACTTGCGGCACAGCTCGAGGTTGAACGCGGGGGTAGCCTTCACCCAGCGTTCCTCAAGGAACAGCTCGGTATAGCCGTGATAGATAAACAGGTCGCTGCCGATGACCTCGAGCAGGCGCGGGGTGGAGAGGTGGTTCTTCACGTCGGCGAAACCCACGCGCGCCGGGATGCCGACCACGCGCGCGCACGCCGCGAGCAACGCCGCCTTGCCGACGCAGAATCCCTCGCCCACCTCGAGGCAGTGGCTGGCACGGTAGCTTGCGTCGTCGGTGAAGTCGAGAAACGGGTTGTAGCGCACGCGATCGCGCACTGCGTAGTAAAGGGCCACGCCACGCTCGAGATCGTTCGAGCCGCGCGCGTGCTCGCGCGCAAAGGCCGCGACCTTGGGGTGAGCGCTGTCGATGTATTGCCCCGGGGCGAGAAACGCGTCCTCGCGCGCGCTCATCGGTCGAGCTTCATCAGCCGTCGCGCCCCAGCGAAGAGCGCGCTGCCCGGATCGGCGAGGCCATCGACCACCGAAAAGTGGTGCGTCTCGGGCATGGCGATATCGCCGGCAAAGGCGGCGCGCCAGCGCTCGGCGATCAGACCGTTCTGGCGGCGGAACTCCGAACTCTCGCGCCCGCCGACGCAGGTCATCACCGGTGCACGCGTCGCCGGCGGCATGAATACGGGCGAGACCTTGAGCGCCGAGGCGTCGTCCAGTCGCAGGTCGGCCTGCAGCCAGTCGACGCCGACCAGCGGGCGCATGTCGTAAATGCCGCTGATCGCCAGACCGCCCTTGAACAGGTCCCTGGGCAGGCGAGCATCGAACACCGGCCAGTGGGCGCACATCAGCATCGCGGTCAGGTGCCCACCCGCGGAATGGCCCGAGGCGTAGAGCCGGTCCTGGTCCATGCCGTGCTCCTCGGCGTTCAGGTAAAGCCAGCGGGAAGCGCGCAGCATCTGACGCACGATCTCCTCGATCGATACGCTCGGGCACAGATCGTAGTTCACCACCGCGAGCGACACGCCCGCGTCGACCCACGCCGGCGCGAGGAACGAGAAATCGTTCTTGTCGAGCGAGCGCCAGTAGCCGCCGTGAATGAACATCATGCAGGTGCCGTCGCCCTTGCGCGCCGGAAACAGGTCGAGCGTCTCGCCGGGCATCTCGCCATAGCGCAGACCGAGCTCGCAGGTCATCGTGCGGCGCGCATGGGCCGACCTGTCGGCCCAGCGGGCGAAGTACTGCGGATGCTCGGGAACGAGCTCCCGGTTGTTGTACTCGCGGCTGAAGAAATCCGTGTCGTTCATGAATTCAGCGCCTCCGGTTCCAGTACGCGAGCCGCCGGACGGGCCGCTGCGGCCCGAACCTTCGACATGGCTACGCGCGCTTCTCACGCCACAGCCCAAGCGCCTGTTGCGCCGGCCGGTCCGAGAACGAGAACAGCACGCACTCGTCGGCGGCCTCGAAGCGGCACTCGCTCCAGGAGGGCACGACGAGCGTATCGCGCGGCTCGAACTCGAAGGCCTCGCCACCGATTAACGCTTTGCCGCGGCCCTCGACGACCGAGACCACCGTGCCGTCGGTCGAGCGGTAGGGGCTCGAGCGAAAGCCCTTCGGCAGCAGCTGGATGAAGGTGCCGATGGTCGGCATCGCCGGCCCACCGGTGAGCGGATTGATGAATTGCATCTTCCAGCCGTCGCACGGGTCCGGGTCCTGCGCGCGCGCGAGCGTCGCCAGCGTGTCGCGGCTGCGCGCGTAGGGGTAGTTGAAGATCGGCGAGGTCTTGCCGCCGGGCGGTGGCGCCAGCGGCGCGAGGTTCGTGCCATAGCGCGCGTACGAATCGCCTTCGGGGCGCGACACCGGCTGCACTTCCTCGGGGAAGACTTCCATGAACTGTGCGCCGAAGAGCTGCACGATCTGGATGTCGAGCCCATCCATCCACACCACCGGCTCGTCGCCGGGGTTGCCGTGATCGTGCCAGGTCCACGACGGCGTGATGATGAAATCGCCCGGGTGCATGGTGGTGCGCTCGCCGTCGACCGCGGTGTAGGCGCCGGCGCCCTCGACGATGAAGCGCAGCGCCGATTGCGTGTGGCGGTGGCTTGGCGCGATCTCTCCGGGCAGGATCAACTGCAGCCCCGCATACAGGCTTCGCGTGATGCAGGACTGGCCCCGCAGGCCCGGATTCTCGAGGATCAGCACACGCCGCACCGCCTCCCGCGCGCTGATCAGCGAGCCGGACTCCATGATGTACGGGCGCACCTGCTTGTACTTCCACAGCGCCGGCAGGCAGCCGGTCGCGGGCAGCGGCGGCACGAGGTTGTGCAGCACCTCCCACAGCGGGGCCAGGTTGTCGCGGTCCATGCGCCGGTAAAACTCCTGCCGGGCGCCGCTGACATTGGGCTGCAACACGCTTGCCATAGGGACTCCTGCCGGAAAACAGCACTAACGGGCCGATTTTCCCCCGTCCGTCCCCCCGCCGCAACGCAGCAGGGCGGAACGGGACCGCTTTGAACAGAAAATAAGCGGCAATTGCGAGCTTTTCAGCGCCCCACGGCGCCTTCCCCCGGGGTGTCTAGTGCGAAGCGGCCTGGACTTCGGCGCCCTTCGCCGTCGGCTTGAGCCAGACGACGGGCTTGCCGAGCGCCGTACCGAGCGCCTTGCCCTCGGGATCGGCGAGCGCCGCCTCGCGCGCCCGGCGCACCGCTGCCGCCTGTTCCTGCGGCGGTGCGCTCGCCGGGTTGTCCACCAGCGCCTCGAGCAGCGCGAGAAAGTTCGCTTTGCCGCGTCGATGGGTCTCACCGTAGCCCTTGACCAAGCGCGCGCACTCGGCGATCTCGAGTGCGAGCCCGGGGTCACGAGCCGCCGCCTCGCGCACGTGAGCGAGCCAGCGCTCGATCAGCTGCTGCTCGTCCGCAAAGCGCATGCTGCGCGGGCGCCAGGGCTTGAGCCAGGCGAGCGCCCGCACCAGCGCATAGCCCAGCGCGCCGGAGGTCTTGAGATGCATGCCGACGTTGTAGGCGTCGAGCTTGCCGCGGCGCTCCGCCCAGGCGACCAGCCGGCGCCCGAGTGTCGGCGGCAGCATCGAGGCGAGCTCCTCGAGGCCGGGCTTGAGGAAGTCGATCACTACCACCGGCTCGCCGGGCTTTGCCCCGACCTCGCGGCGCACGCGCTCGAAGCGCGAGCGACGTGTCTTCAGGTCCGCCACGCGGACGATGTCTTCGTAGCTCATCCATACCGCGAGGTGCCGCCCGGTCTCGCGCGTAAGCGCGAATTCAGGCCCGCGATCGACCTGCAGCACCTGGCGCATGCGCTCAAGGTACTGGGCTGCATAGGCTTCGCCCTGGTAGTCGAGCAGGCGCTCGACGCCGAGCGACAGGATCTCGTGCACGGGTTGCGGAAACTCGGCCGCCACGCGCGCGTCGATTTTCTTCGCCGCGGGGGCCGGCGCTGGCGCCTCAGCCGAAACAACCCGCGTGCCGGCGGCAATCTCGTAGCCGGCGGCGAAGCCCTTCAGGCTCGCCTCGGCGCCGCGGCCGCCGCGACGGATGGCCGTCTCGCAGGCCTCGCGCGGCATCGGCAAAGCGCCCGAGCCGGCCATGGCGCCGAACAGCACCGCGTTGATCACGGTCCCGCTTTGGCGTGCAAGCTCGCGCATGTCGGCGAGCACCGCCTTCTTCGCCAGACCTTCGGCCGCCTTGAGCACGCGATCGCTGTCAAAGCGCCCGTCGGCCATCTGCATCTTCTCCGAGGTGGAGTAGATGCGATGCGTCGAGGCAATGAGCGTGGTGCGGTCGGGGCTGACATAGCCGTTCTGCATCGCGCGCCCGGCCTCGATGAGCTCAGAGGCGACCATGATGTCGACGTTGCCCGGGTTGGGCGTGAGCGACATCACGGGCTCACGGGCGCCGAGCAGCTCGCGTTTCGCCGGATAGATCTCGAGATAGTAGGTCGTGGCGCCGGTGCGCTGCGCGACGCCCGGGATCGAGGTGCTCTGCGCCGGAAAGCCGCATTGCGCGGCGGCGTCGATCAGCCAGTCGGCCATGACGCCGCCGCCCTCGCCGCCGAGCGCTGCGACCAGCAGCGTGAGGGTGCGCTCGGGCAGGCTCATGCGCCCGCTCGCGGCGCAAACAGGCCGATCACCGCCGCGCGCAAGCGCTCGACGAAGCGGTCCCAGCCGCGCGGGTTCTGCACCACTTCGGCGCGATAGAACGACGGGCAGAGTACCGCCGCGTGCGCGTTCTCGCCGCACAGCCCGCAGCCCACGCAGCCATCGATGACGGTGGCCACCGGGTCCTTGCGCAGCGGATCAGGGTTGTCTTTGATGGTGAGCGTCGGACAGCCCGAGAGCCGGATGCACGAGTGATCCCCCGTGCACGTGTCCTCGTCGACGCCGTACTTGACGCGCACCACGCGCTTGCCCTCGGCGAGCTTCTTCGCGTTCTCGGGCCGCACGCGGCGCTGGCGCTCGAGCTGGCACTCGCCCTCGGCAATGATCACCTTCAAGCCTTTCTCGTGCGTGGTCATCGCCTCGCGCAGCGTCTTCGCGACGTCGCCGACGTGATAGTTGTGCACGGTCTTCAGCCACTTCACGCCGATGCCCTTGAGCGCATCCTCGATGCCCATGTCCTGCGCCTTGTGCTCGCTGTGCTGCCAGGACGAGGGCAGCTCCTGCGTGCCGGTGGCCGAGCTGTAGCCGTTCTTCATGATGACGAGCACGCCGTCGTCCTTGTTGAACACCGCGTTCGCCACGCCGGAAGTGAGGCCGTTGTGCCAGAAACCGCCGTCGCCCATCATCGTGACGGTGCGCTTGCCGAACATCGGGTGCACCGCGGAGTTCGACGCCAGCCCCAGCCCATAGCCGAGCACGGTGTGGCCGATGTTGAACGGCGGCAGCGCCGAGAAGGTGTGGCAGCCGATATCGGCCGAGAGGTGGAACGCGCCAAGCTCCTTCTCGATCACCTTCATCGCCGCGAACACCGGGCGCTCGGGGCAGCCGACGCAGAAGCCCGGCGGTCGCGCCGGCACCGGTGCGCCGAGCAGCACGGCGGCGTTCTTCTTCGATGCGGTGAGCGCCTCGAACACCGCGTGCACGCGGCTCGAATCGAACCCGGCAGGCGCGGCGTGCTCGATGAAGCGCGCGACGCCCGTGAGTACCACCTCGCCGGTGAATTCGCCCGCGAGCGGCAGCACGCGATCGTGCTCGCTCGCGCCCTCCTTGCCGTAGACTCGGGTGGCATTCACCTCGTGGCGGCGCAGGGTGGCGAGAATCGCCTGCTCGAGATACGCGGGCTGGCCTTCTTCGACGATCAGGACGGCTTTCTTTCCGGCGCAAAAGCCGGTGATCTCTTCAGGCACCAGCGGGTAGGTCACATTCATGCAATAAATCGGCACGCGCGTGCTGCCGAAGGCGTCGGCGAGCCCGAGCTGCTGCAGCGCGCGCAGCGTCACGTTGTACATGCCGCCCTGGCACAGGATGCCCACGTCGTCGAGGTCGCCCTCGAAGGTTTCATTCAGGCGCTGCTCGCGGATGTACTTCACCGCCGCGGGCCAGCGCACTTCGACTTTGTGCTTCTCCTGTGCGTAGGTCGAGGGCGGCAGGCAGATGCGCGCGTAATCGAAGTCCGGGTTCTCGAGGAAGCGGCGCTTGGAGAA
>JBFKUL010000128.1:0-7839 GCA_041635755.1 Burkholderiales bacterium
ACGCGGACCTGCACCATCACGTCGGTATCGGTCGGTCGGCTGCGCAGGGGGCGGAAATCGAACTTCTGATCGCTGTAGGCGGCAAGCGCACTCGCATAGGTGCGCACCAGCAGCGTCTTGAACTCCTCGGTCAGCTGTTTCTTCTGCTCGGGACTGGCGTGGGACCAGTTCCGGCCCATGGCGAGCGCGGTCATGCTGTTGAAATTGAAGTGCGGCAGCACCTTCAGCTCGACCAGGTCGATGACCTTCCTCTTGTCGCCGGCCCGGATGTCTTTGTCCTGGGCGACGAGGTCCACGACCTCGAGCGTGACCCTCTTCACCAGCACGTCCGGCGGCACCTCGGCGCGTGCGCCTGACGTGCCGATCGCCACGAGCGCAGCGCCCGCCATCACGCTTCGTACCCATCGCAGCATCATTTCCGAGCTCGCTCGAGCGCCGCCATCACCTGGGCGTAATTTGCAGGAACGCGCGGAGCGTAGTTCCCGGAAACACTCGCCTGCCTGGCAGCCGGGGCGCGCGGCGAAACCTCCGGCGGCTCGAGGCGCGAATCCGGAATGCGCTCGCGCGGCGGCGAACCGTCGTAGATCAGGCTTCTGCGGCGCTGCAGGTACGCGTCGCGGGTAAAGAGGTACTTGTCGAGCGCCGCCTCCTCGAGCAGCTTTCCGGCGTCGAGCAGGTCGGCGCGCTGGCTCGTCAGGCGCAGCGCAACCAAGGCGTTACGCTCCCGCGTCTCGTTGTGGTTGCCGACCGGATCGACCCGGATGTCGAGCACCGTGCCGACCGTGTCGCGCAGCGTGCTCGGCCCCAGGAACGGCAGCACGATGTAGGGGCCATTGCCCACGCCCCAGCGGCCGAACGTCTGGCCGAAATCCTCATTGTGCTTTTCGAAGCCCATCTCGGTGGCGACGTCGTGAATGCCGAACAATCCGAAGGTCGTGTTGAACACGAAGCGCGCCCAGTCGTTGCCCGCATCGCCGAGCTTGCCTTGCAGCAGGTTGTTCGCCCCGATAAGCAAGTCCGCGATGTTGCCGAAGAAGTTGCGCACCCGGTCGCGCACCGGCACAGGCACCACGGTCACATACGCCGTGGCCACCGGCTTCGCAATGATCTCGTCGACGCCGTCGTTGAACGCGTAGACCGCGCGATTCAATCCCTCAAAGGGGTCGCGCGGGTCGGCTTCGCCAACCGTGGCGCAACCCGAGGCGCCCGCCAACACCAGCACGAGGGCAAGGCGCTTCAGTCGGCCGCGCAAGCCGGCTCGCGGGTACGGCAGGGTCACTTCTTATCCTTGCCTTCGCTGCCCTCGGCCGCCTTGTTGTACAGGAACTGGCCGATCAAGTTCTCGAGTACCACCGCGGATTGCGTCAGGCGCAGGCGATCGCCGCTTTTCAGCATCATGCCGTCGCCGCCCGCTTCCAGCCCGACGTATTGTTCACCGAGCAAGCCGGAGGTGAGCACCTTGGCCGACGTATCGCGCGGAAACTTGTAGCGGCCATCGATGTTCATCGTGACGATCGCTTCGTAGGTCTCGGTATCGAAGTGGATGTCCGCTACGCGGCCGACCACGACGCCGGCACTCTTGATCGGCGCGCGGATCTTGAGGCCGCCGATGTTAGCAAACTTGGCCTGCACCTGATACGACTCGTTGCTCGTGAAGGTGGCGAGATTGCCGACCTTGAGCGCGAGGAACAGCAGCGCGCCGAAGCCGGCCGCCACGAACAGGCCGACCCATAGATCGATGGTGGAGCGGTTCATCTTCCATTACCTCCGGTAAACATCAGCGCGGTGAGCACGAAGTCGAGCGCCAGGATGGCGAGCGAAGACGTCACTACCGTGCGGGTCGTGGCGCGCGAAACGCCTTCGGCCGTGGGCGTCGCGTCGTAGCCCTCGAACACCGCGATCCACGACACCGCGAGTCCGAACACGACGCTCTTGATGACGCCATTCATGATGTCCTCGCGCACGTCCACGGCGGCCTGCATCTGCGACCAGAACGCGCCGCGGTCGATGCCGATCAGCTCGACACCCACGATATAGCCACCGAAGATGCCCATCGCCGAGAACAGGGCCGCCAAAAGCGGCATCGAGATCACCCCGCCCCAGAAGCGCGGTGCTACGACGCGGGCGATCGGGTCGACCGCCATCATCTCCATCGCGGAGATCTGCTCGGTCGCCTTCATCAGTCCGATCTCGGCGGTGATCGCCGAACCGGCGCGGCTCGCAAAAAGCAGCCCCGCCACCACCGGGCCGAGCTCGCGCACCAGCGACAGCGCCACCAGCACACCGAGCGACTCGGAAGCGCCGAAGCGCTGCAGCGTCTCGTAGCCTTGCAGACCGAGCACCATGCCCACGAACAGCCCTGAGACCAGGATGATCACGAGCGAGAGCACGCCCGCGTAATACACCTCGCGCATCGTCAGGCGAAAGCGACGCAGCGCGGTGCCCGAGTGCACCACCAGGTAGAACAGAAAGCGCGCACCGAAGCCCAGCTGCCATACGCGCGCGGTCACGCCGCGCCCGAGCCGCTCGAAGAACCCGCGTACCGCGCTCTCGGTCACCTCAGGCCCCCTCCAGCTCGAGATCTGCGCCGTAGGCCGGTGCCGCGTAGTGGAACGGCACCGGTCCCTCGGCCTTGCCGTGGACGAACTGGTCGACGAAGGGCTCCCCCGCATCGCGCACCTTCTGCGGCTCGCCCTCCGCGACGATGCGCCCGTCGGCCACGAAGTAGCAGTAGTCGACGATGTCGAGCGCTTCCTGAACGTCGTGGGTGACGATGATCGAGGTGGCGCCGAGCGCGCTGTTCAGATCGCGAATAAGGCGCGCGATGACGCCGAAGGAAATCGGGTCCAGGCCCGTGAAGGGCTCGTCGTAGAGCATCAGCTGCGGATCGAGCGCGATGGCGCGCGCCAGCGCCACCCTGCGCGCCATGCCGCCGGAAAGCGCCGAGGGCATGCGCTGCGCCGCGCCGCGCAGCCCAACCGCCTGCAGCTTCATCATCACCAGGTCGTGGATGAGGTCCTCGGGCAGGTCGGTGTGCTCGCGCATCTGGAAAGCGACGTTGTCGTACACCGACATGTCCGTAAACAGCGCGCCGAACTGGAACAGCATGCCCATCTTGCGGCGCAGCGCGTATAACGCGTCGCTGTCGAGCCCGTTAGTCAGTACGCCGAGCACGTGCGCGCTGCCCTGCGTCGGACGCAGTGCCCCGCCGATGATCCTGAGCAGCGTGGTCTTGCCGCAGCCCGACTGCCCCATGATCCCGATCAGCTTTCCGCGCGGCACGCGCATGTCGACATCGTGCAGAACGCGCCGCCCGGCCTGGTAGCCGAACGACACGTTCTCAATCTCGACGACGGAATCCGACACGGGAAGGGGGGTGGAGCGCAAAGCGGGGATTTTACTCGACGAGTGCAGCACGCCACAAAGCGCGCCGCGCGGAAGGCCGTTTCGCCTATAGTACGGGCCATGCGCGAAACCGCCGCTGTCGGCAACGCCCGACTCGTGCCCGAGGCCTCGGGCGCGTCGGCGCTGCGCATCGCGGGCCTGCGAAAGCGCTACGGCAATCGGGAAGTCCTTGCCGGCGTGGATCTCGAGGTGCGAGCGGGTGCCGCGCTCGGTCTGGTCGGCGTGAACGGTGCGGGCAAGACCACGATGCTCAAATGCCTACTCGACCTGGCGAGCTTCGATAGCGGAGAGATCGAGATCTTCGGCGTGCCAAGCCGCTCGGGCGGCGCCCGTCGACGCCTTTCGTATGTGCCCGAGCGCTTCATGCCGCCGCATTATCTGCGCGGACGGGAATTTCTCGCCATGATGCTCGAGCTTGCCGGCCACGCCTACGACGAGGCACGCGCGGTAGCGTTGCTCGCCGAGCTCGAGCTCGAGGCGGAAGCGCTCGAGCGGCCGGTGCGCCAGCTTTCCAAGGGAATGACGCAGAAACTCGGTCTCGCGGCCTGTTTTCTGGTCGAGCGTGAGATGGTCCTGCTCGACGAGCCCATGAGCGGCCTTGACCCCGCGGGCCGGGTGGCGGTGAAATCGGTACTGCGCCGGCTCGGCAGCGGGGGCCGAACTCTGTTCTTCACTTCTCACGTGCTCGCCGATGTCGAGGAGCTTTGCACCTCGATCGCGGTACTCGACCGCGGCGCCATCCGCTACAGCGGCGCGCCGGCGGACTTGTGCGCCCGCACCGGCGAGGCGCAACTCGAGCGCGCCTTTCTTCGCTGCATCAGGACCGATGGCGACCAATCTCCAGGAACGTGAAGCCAAGCCGTCGCTGCTGATCGTCGACGACGATACGTTGATCACGGACACGCTCGCCTATGCGCTGGGCGCCGATTTCGAGGTCTACACCTGCGAATCGCGCCAGCACGCGATCGACCTGCTGCGTCAATTGCCGCAACCGCCGCAGCTCGCATTGGTGGACCTCGGGCTGCCGCCAACGCCCCACGCGCCGGACGAGGGCTTCGCGCTGATCGCAGACCTCCTGGCGCACTCGCGCGGCATACGCATCTTCGTGCTGTCGGGCCAGAACGACGCCGCCCATGCGCGACACGCCCGGGCGCTGGGCGCCGCGGAGTTCGTCGCCAAGCCCTGCGACCCCGCGGCGCTCAAGAAAGCGTTCCTGCGCGCGCTCGAAATGCGCGCGGTGGAGCTCACGCGCCAGCCCGAGGAAGCGGAAGGGCTGGTCGGCCAGAGCCCGGAGCTCAACAAACTGAAGAATCAGATTGTCCAGTTCGGCGACTCGCCGTTTCCGGTACTGATCGAGGGTGAATCGGGCAGCGGCAAGGAGCTCGTGGCGCGCAGCCTGCATCGCATGTCGGGGCGCGCCGATCGCCCCTATCTCGCACTCAACTGCGCAGCGATCGCGCCGACGCTGGTCGAGCCGACCTTGTTCGGCTACGTGAAAGGCGCGTTCACCGGTGCGACGACCAACAAGTCGGGCTACTTCGAGGACGCGAACGACGGCACCCTGTTCCTCGACGAGGTCGGGGAGCTGCCGCTCGAGATGCAATCGAAGCTGCTGCGCGTGCTCGAGAACGGCGAATATCAGCGAGTCGGCGAGACGCAGGGGCGCGTGTCGCGCGCGCGCGTCGTTGCCGCGACCAACCGCGACCTGCTGCAGGAGGTGAAAGGCAGCCGCTTCCGGGCCGACCTCTACCACCGCCTGTCGGTGCTCACGCTCTCGGTGCCGCCGCTGCGCGAGCTCGGCGACGACAAACTGATCCTGCTCGAGCATTTCCGCAAGTTCTACGCCGAGCGATCCGGCGCGCAGCCGTTTTCGCTCGACAAGGCCGCCGAGCAGCGCTGGCTGCAATACCCGTTTCCAGGCAACGTGCGCGAGCTGCGCAACATCGTCATCCGGCTCGGCACCAAGTACGCCGGACAGCGCCTGTCGGTGGCCGAGCTCGAGCTCGAGTTCGACCTCGAGGCGCCCGAGGAGGTGCCGACTCCGGCGGCGGAGGGGCAGGACCTGCTCGAGAAGGCGCAGCGTCATCTCGAGCGCGGGCACGGTATTGAGCTCGACGCCATGCTGAAGGCTTGGGAGCGCGGCTACATCGAGGCCGCACTGCGCCTCACGCGCGGCAACGTCAGCCAGGCAGCAAAACTGCTCGGCATCAACCGCACCACGCTATACAGCCGCATGGGCTCTACGGCCGACGAGCCGCAGGGCGACACGTCGCCGTCTCACTCCTCCAGCCGGGCAAAGTAGGAACGCGCGTGTACCTCGAGCATTTCGGACTTGCAGAGCCGCCGTTCCGCATCACGCCGCACCCCGACTTCTTTTTCGATGGCGCAGACCGCGGTGCAACGCTCGATGCGCTGATCTATGCGGTGCTGCACGAGGAAGGCATCGTCAAGGTAAGTGGCGAGGTGGGCAGCGGCAAGACCATGCTGTGCCGCGTGCTCGAGGAGAGGCTGCCCGCGCATGTCGACACCATCTACCTTGCGACGCCTTCAATCGCGCGCGACGAAATTCTTCATGCCATTGCGGACGAGCTGGAGCTCAAGTTCTCGGGCGAGCGCACCAGCGCGGTCTTGCGGGAGCTGCAGGAGCACCTGATCGGGCTCTACGCGGCCGGGCGGCGCGTCGTGATCCTGATCGACGAGGCGCACGCCATGCCCGACGAGACGCTCGAGCAGGTGCGGCTGCTTTCCAACCTGGAGTCGAGTCGCCACAAGCTCTTGCAGATCGTGCTTTTCGGCCAGCCCGAGCTCGACGAGACGCTGGCCAAGTCCTCGATGCGCCAGCTCAAGGACCGCATCACGCACAGCTTTCGCATGCGGCCACTGTCCGAGCCCGAAGTAGGCAAGTACATCGACTTCCGCATGCGGGCGGCCGGATATCGCGGCCCCGAGCTGTTCTCGCCGCGCGCCCTCGCGATGATTGCGCGCGCATCGAGCGGACTGACGCGGCGCATCAACATCCTCGCCGACAAGGCGCTGCTCGCCGCATTTACCGAGAATGCCCACTCGGTCGCGGCGAGACAGGCGCGAGCGGCGATCTCGGACTCCGAGTTCACGCCGCTGACGAAATCCACCCGTCCGGCAAAGATCGTCGCCACAGCAGTGGCCGCCGGCGTGCTGCTCGGCGCGGGTCTGCACTGGGCGCTTGGCCCCGGCGAAACGCAGCCGGGCGCGAAGCCGCTCGAGCCGGCCGCGGCGCCTAGCGTGCCGAGCGCTCCGACTGCGTCACCCGGCCCCGATGCCTCGGCGAGCGGGCGGACCTCCGCCGCGCCCGCTGCGCTCCCGGTGCAACGCGCCGCGGCGCCAGCGGCAGCGCCGTCGGGCCAGGCTCCGGATTCCGCAGCCATCGCGACGAGCACTGTCCCTGCGGCGGCCCCCGCGCTGAAGGCAACACCGTCGGCTGCAGCGCCATCGGCGGCCGCGTCGCGCCTGTCGTCGGAGCAGTCTCGGCGCATCGCGGGCTACGCACCGGGAAGCCAGCGCCTGCTCGCCGAGCGCATCGCGGCCACGCGCCAGCTGCTCGAGCAGACGCCGGACGAGGCCTTCAGCGTCGAGCTGTTCATCACCGAGAACATCGATCCGGCGCGCATGGAGCGCTTCCTGCTGCGCGCGCGTGACCTCGTGCCGCTATCCGATATCTACGTCATCCCGGTGGCGGGTGGCGGGACCTACCGCATCCGGGTCGTTTTCGGGGCCTTTGCGAGCCGCGACGAGGCGGAAGAGGCTGAGCGGCGCCTGCCGCCCAAGTACCAGCGCGAGTTCAAAACCTCGCTGCGCACCTTCAGCGACCTGCGTCGGCCGCTATAAGTGTCAGAAAATGCCAACGTGACAGTCGGTTAGCCCTCTTTCCTGATACGCTTGGCATGCTATGCTTGCTGCTCGGGGAGTCCGCTTGAACGCAGTGAACGTCGCGAAGAACACCGCACTCGCCGCGCTGGCGCTCGTCATGGTCAGCTGCGGGCAGGCGCCTATCAAGCCTTCCCCGACGCACATCAACGCCGCTGAAGCGCCCGCAACCACGGGCACCATTCCGCCGCCGGTGCAAGTTGCGCCGGTGCTGCCCAAGCCCGAACCGACCGTTCGCCCCGAGACCTACAGCGTGGTGGTAAACAACGTGCGCGTGCACGACCTGCTGTTCGCCCTCGCTCGCGACGCAAAGATCAACGTCGACGTCCACCCGGACGTCTCGGGCACAGTGACGCTGAACGCGATCGACCAGACGCTGACGCAGCTGCTTGCGCGTATCGCAAAACAGGTCGACATGCGCTACGAGATCGACGGGGCGAATCTGCTCGTGATGCGCGATTCGCCGTTCCTGCGCCTGTACAAGATTGATTATCTGAGCGCGACGCGAAGCTCGAAGATGCAATCGTCGGC
>JBFKUL010000129.1:0-7827 GCA_041635755.1 Burkholderiales bacterium
AGCTCGCCGCGAGCAGTCCAACAAGCCCGCCTTCGAGGGAAAGAAGAGTGTCCAATATGCTACGCTTTGCGCCCCTGTGCGGAGGCGAAGTTGAAACGCAACGATTATCTCGAGCGCATTCTGCGCGCGCGCGTCTACGACGTCGCGATCCAGTCGCCGCTCGAGCGCGCGCCGGGATTGTCCAAGCGCCTCGGCAACGCGTTGCTGCTCAAGCGCGAGGACCTGCAGCCGATATTCTCGTTCAAGCTGCGCGGCGCGTACAACAAGATGGCGAGCCTGCCCGCGTCGAGGCGCCGCAAGGGCGTGATCGCGGCGAGCGCCGGCAACCACGCGCAGGGCGTGGCGCTCGCGGCGCAGAAACTGCGCTGCCCGGCGCTCATCGTCATGCCGGTCACGACACCGCGCATCAAGGTCAACGCGGTGGCGGCGCGCGGCGCCGAGGTGGTGCTGCACGGCGATTCCTACGCCGAAGCTTATGCGCGCGCCAAGTCGCTCGCGCGGCGGCGCAGGCTGACCTTCGTGCACCCGTACGACGATCCGGATGTGATCGCGGGGCAGGGCACGGTCGGCATGGAGATCCTGCGCCAGCACCCCGGCCCCATCGACGCGATCTTCGTCGCCGTGGGCGGCGGCGGCTTCATCTCGGGCATTGCCGCCTACGTGAAGCGCCTGCGTCCGGCGATCAAGGTCATCGGTGTCGAGCCGGTCGACGCCGATGCGATGGCGCGCTCGCTCAAGGCCGGACGGCGGGTGAAGCTCGAGAACGTCGGGCTGTTTGCCGATGGCGTCGCAGTGAAAGAGGTGGGAAAGGAAACGTTCCGCCTGTGCCGCCAGTTCGTCGACGGCGTAGTGCGCGTCGACACCGACGAGATGTGCGCCGCGATCAAGGACGTCTTCGAGGACACGCGCGTGGTGCTCGAGCCCGCGGGCGCGCTCGCCATCGCCGGCGCCAAGGCCTGGGTGGAGAAAAGCCGCGCGCGCGGCAAGACGCTCGTCGCGGTCGCGGGTGGCGCCAACACCAATTTCGACCGCCTGCGCTTCATCGCCGAGCAGGCCGAGCTCGGCGAGCATCGCGAGGCGATCCTCGCGGTCACCATTCCGGAGCGGCCCGGGAGCTTCAAGAAGTTTTGTACCACGCTCGGCGCGAGGGACATCACCGAGTTCAACTACCGCATCGCCGACTCGAAGGACGCGCACATCTTCGTCGGCATTGAGGTGGCCAACCGCGCCGACTGCGCCCGCATCGTTAAAAACCTCGAGCGCCACGGCCTCGCGACGCTCGATCTCACCGACAATGACATGGCCAAGCTGCACCTGCGCCACATGGTCGGCGGGCGCGCGCCCTGGTCGGGCGATCGTCGCGCCACGCGCGCGGCGAACGAGCTCCTGTATCGCTTCGAGTTTCCGGAGCGACGCGGCGCGCTGATGAAGTTCCTGTCCAACCTGCGCAGCGACTGGAACATCAGCCTGTTCCACTACCGCAACCATGGCGCCGACTACGGCCGGGTGCTGGTCGGCGTGCAGGTGCCCAAGGACGAGATGAGCCAGTTCCGGCGCTTTCTCGATCGGCTCGGCTATCCGTGCGCCGACGAAAGCCGCAACCCCGCCTACCGCATGTTCCTGGTCTGAGCCTGATGGCGCGCGTCGTCTCGATCGACTCGGGCTGCTACCGCGTGCCGCTGCCAGTGGTGCTTTCGGACAGCACCCACGGCGAGATGAGTGACTTCGAGCTGGTAACCGCCCGCGTGCGCGACGCCGAAGGGATGGAGGGGCTCGGCTATACCTATTCGGTGCACGCCGGAGGTCTGGCGATCCATGCGCTGATCGAGCGCTACCTCGCGCCGCGGCTCCTCGGGGAGGACGCGGCAAGGATCGAGATGCTCTGGCAAGCGATGTCGCGGCTCCTGCATTGGGGGCGCGGCGGCTACGCGGCGATGGCAATCTCGGCGCTCGACATTGCGCTTTGGGACCTGGCTGCCAAGCGCGCAAAGGCGCCGCTGTGGCGCCACCTCGGCGGCTACGATCCCGCGGTGCCCTGCTACGCCGGCGGGATCGACCTGCAGTTTCCCATCGAGCGCTTGCTCACGCAGTCGGACGCGTTCCAGGCGCAGGGCTTTCGCGCCATCAAGATGAAGGTCGGGCGGGGCCAGCTCGCCGAGGATGTCGAGCGGGTGCGCGCCATGCGCCGGCATTTGGGCGAGGCGTTTCCGCTCATGGCGGATGCCAACATGCGCTGGTCGGTAGATGAGGCGGTGCGCGCGGCGCGCGCGCTGGCCGACACCGGTCTGGTGTGGCTCGAGGAGCCGACGGCACCGGAAGACGTCGAAGGCCAGGCGCGCATTCTGCGCGAAGGCGGGCTGCCGATCGCGGCAGGCGAGAACCTGCGCTCGCTCCACGAGTTCAAGCAGCTGATCGCCGCCGCCGCGGTGAGCTTTCCGGAGCCCGACGTCGCCAATTGCGGCGGGGTCACGGTGTTCATGAAGATCTGCCGACTCGCCGAGGCCTACCACCTGCCGGTGACTTCGCACGGCGTGCACGATCTGACGGTGCACCTGCTCGCTGCGGCGCCGAACCGCGCCTACCTCGAAGTGCACGGCTTCGGGCTCGAGCGTTTCATGGCCGAGCCGATGCGCATCGTCGAGGGCTGCGCGATCGCGCCCGAGCGGCCCGGGCATGGCGTGGTGCTCGATTTCGAGCGACTCGAGGCGCATCGGGCGAGCTAGCCATGTCGGTCAAAACCCTGTTCCTGCCGGAGCGGCTGCATGATTACCTGCTCGAATGCACGCTGCGCGAGACGCCGGTGCAGCGCGCGCTGCGCGCCGCGACAAAGAAGGTGCCGCGCTCGGGCATGCAGATTTCGCCCGAGCAGGGCAGCCTGCTGCAGCTGCTGGTGCGGCTCACCGGTGCGCGCCGCTGTCTCGAGATCGGCACCTACACCGGCTACAGCGCGCTCGCGATCGCGCTGGCCCTGCCGGCGGACGGCACCCTCCTGTGCTGCGACGTCAGCGAGGAATGGACCGCGATCGCGCGACGCTACTGGAAGCGGGCGAGAATCGAACGCAAGATCGAGCTGCGGCTTGCGCCGGCGCTGATGACGCTCGACGCGCTTCTCGCCAGGGGGAGCACCGGGCGCTTCGACTTCGCTTTTGTCGACGCCGACAAGAAGAATTACCGGAATTATTTCGAGCGCTGCCTGAAGCTCGTGCGCCGCGGCGGTCTGATCGCGGTCGACAACACCCTGTGGGGCGGTCGCGTGGCCGATCGCAGCGCCAGGGACGAAGACACGCGCGCGATTCGCGCCTTCAACCGCCGACTTGCGCGCGACCCGCGCATCGCGATGGCGATGGTGCCCATAGGCGACGGCCTGACGCTGGCGATGAGGCTGTAGCGCGCAGCGGCGGGATCGGCGCCGTCTATTCGGGCTTTTCGCCGAAGTAGTTCGGCGCAACCTCCGCCGCGTAGCACACCGGCGAAGCCAGGCTGCTCGCGGCACCCGCGGGCGGTGCGCCGAGAAACGCCAGTCCCTCGGGGTCTCGACGGTAGATCCCACGCTCGGTCACCAGCCAGTCGACCGGCACATCCCAGCGCTGCGGGTGGATCGTCTCCAGGCGCGCCATTTCGTAGGTGACGCCGATCACCAGCGGTTTCTTCGGCGCCGCGGCAAGGGTGCGGTCGAAGAAGCCGCCGCCGTAGCCCAGGCGATAGCCTTGCATGTCCCAGCCGTTCATCGGCAGAAGCACCGCGTCGGGGACGACTTCCGGCGAGTCGATCGGGTAGGGAATGTCGAGCGGGCCACGTTCCAGCTTAGTCCCAGGGTGCCATTCGCGAAACACCAGTGGGCGGCCCGGAGCGACCACCACCGGCAGCGCGGTGAGCGCGCCCTTGTCGCGCAGGCGGCGCGCAAGAGGGCGCGCATCGAATTCATTGCGGATCGGCCAGCACAAGGCGAGCGTCGCGCCCGCCAGGCCCGGGAAGGCGCGCTCGATAAAAGCGTCAATTTTCGTGTGCAAGGCGTCGAGCGCCTCCGCCGCAAGCGAAAGCCGTGCGCGCACTAGGCGTTCGCGCGCCTCGCGTCGCCAGGATCGCAGTGCGTGAGGCTCCATTCGCATGCTATTCTCCGCGCATGTCATTCGGGCGATTCCGTCATCTTACTGCCGTGATCGGCGCGATGTGCGCGTTGCTCGCCGCGCCGGCGCACGCGAGTTCCGCGCCGGACACCGCTCTGCTTGCCGCGCACGATGCGTTCCGCGCCGGCGACGCGCTCAAGCTCGCCAAACTCACCGAGCGGCTGCGTGGCCACGTGCTCGAGCCGTACGCCGAGTATTGGCTGTTGACGCTGCGCCTGGAAGACACGCCGGCCGCCGAAGTGAGCGCGTTCCTCGCGCGGCATGCCGGCACCGTGTACGCCGAACTCCTGCGCGCCGACTGGCTGCGCGTGCTCGGCAAGCGCGCGGACTGGGCGCGCTTCGAGCGCGAGCTCGCGTCGCTGGCGGTCGACGATCTGGAGATCCGTTGCTATACCTGGGCCTCGCGTCTTGCGCACGGCGACCATTTCGCCGCCGAGGAAGCAATGCAGATGTGGCGCGAGCCGAAGGACCTGCCCGCGGGCTGCGTCAAGCTCGAGGAAAAACTCGTCGCGGAGGGCAAGCTCGACGCGACCGCCATCTGGGAGCGGGTGCGCGTGCTGTTCCAGAATGGGCAGATTACGGCGGCCAAGCGCGTGCTGGGCCACCTCCGGCGCAAGGACTCGCCCGACGAGCATCTGCTGACGCAGGCGGTGATCCGGCCGGAGCGGCTGCTGCGAGGCTCGATGGCGAAGATCGACACGCGGCCCGAACGGGAGGTGATGGTGCTCGCGACGATCCGGCTTTCGCGCAACGATCCGCGCGCCGCGGCCCAGGCCCTCGAGGGCGCGCTCGGCGAGAAACTTTCGGCCGAGGACCGCGAGGCGCTGTGGGGCTGGCTCGGCTACCAGGCGGCGTTGCGGCATCTGCCCGAGGCGCTCGATTGGTACGCGCGCGCCGGTGCAGCAGCGATGGACGATGAGCTGCTGGCGTGGAAGACGCGCGCCGCGCTGCGCCGCGGCAACTGGCAGATCGTGCGTGAAGCGATCGATGCGATGACCGCCGCCGCGCGCCGCGACCCGGCCTGGAGCTACTGGTACGGTCGGGCGCTTGCAGCGCAGGGCAACAAGGAGGGCGCACGCGCCTATTACACGCGCATCGGCGGGCGTACCGACTTCTACGGGTTGCTCGCCGGCGAGGAGCTCGGCTACGTCGCCGCCATGCCGGAGAAGGTCAGCCGCGCGACCGAGGACGAGGTTGCGGCCGCGGAGCGCGAACCGGGCATCGCCCGTGCGCTCGCGCTCTACCGGCTCGAGATGCGTACCGAGGCGACGCGCGAGTGGATCTTTACCGCGCGCAAGATGAGCGACCGGCAGTTGCTCGCCGCGTCCGAGGTCGCGCGCCGTGCGGAGATCTTCGACCGCGCCATCGGCACGGCGAACCTGACGCAGCAGGAGCACAACTTCGAGCTGCGCTACCTCGCGCCCTATCGCGAGGTGTTCAGCGAGTACGCGCAGCAGCACGGCCTCGACGAGGCGTGGGTGCTGGGACTGGTGCGCCAGGAGAGCCGCTTCATTACCGACGCGCGCTCCTCGGCGGGCGCCCAGGGTCTGATGCAGCTGATGCCCGCCACGGCGCGCTGGGTGGCGCGCCAGGTCGGCTTCAAGGAGTTCCAACCGCGGCGCGTGAACGAAGTGCCGACCAATGTCCGCCTCGGTACCGGCTACATGAAGCTCGTGCTCGAGAGCCTCGGCCACCCGGTACTCGCCTCGGCCGCCTACAACGCCGGGCCGAATCGCGCGCGCCGCTGGCGCGACGACAAGGCGCTCGAGGGCGCAATCTACGCCGAGACCATTCCGTTCAACGAGACGCGCGACTACGTGAAGAAAGTAATGGCCAACACCGTGTTCTACGCGGCGATCCTGCAGGATCGCGTCGCGCCGCTCACCGCGCGCCTCGGCACGGTACCGGGCAAGACGGGCGAGGAGCCCGACAGGGACGACATTCAGTAGGCGAGCCCTGCGATAATCGCGGCTCGGCGGCCCCGCGCCGCAGCGCCCGCGACGTCGTCGCATGAGCTACTCGAACATCCTCGTTGTTGGCGGCAGCGGTTTTAGTTCCGGCGTAACCTGCGTCGCAGGTTAGCCTACTCTGAAACCGCGACGACGCGAGCATCACGCGAGCTGGACCGGATGGGCTACTCGAACATCCTCGTTGTTGGCGGCGGCGGTTTTATCGGCCGACACCTGGTTGCCGCGCTCTGCGCGCGCGGCATCGGCGTCACGGTGCCCGCCCGGCGGCGGGAGCGCGCCAAGCATCTGTTGCTGCTGCCGACGGTGCAGGTGGTCGAAACCGACGTCAACCGGCCGGGCGTGCTCGCGCGGTTGATGCGTGGCCACGACGCGGCGATCAATCTGGTCGGCGTGCTGCACAGCCGTCGCGGGCGGCCCGACGAACGCGGCCCGAACAACTATGGACCGGATTTCGCACGTGCGCATGTCGAGCTGCCGCAGGCGATTCTCGCCGCCTGCCGCGAGGCGGGCGTACGGCGCATGCTGCACATGAGCGCTTTGGGCGCGGGGCTGGGCACGCCCTCCGAGTACCTGCGTTCCAAGGGCATGGGTGAGAAGGTGGTGCTCGCGGCCGACGACATCGACGTCA
Organism: Burkholderiales bacterium; assembly: GCA_041635755.1. GTDB lineage: Bacteria > Pseudomonadota > Gammaproteobacteria > Burkholderiales > SG8-39 > JBFKUL01. Next base: position 6,726 of record JBFKUL010000129.1, read on the forward strand.
CGGTACTGCGGCCCTCGGTGGTGTTTGGTCCCGAGGACAACTTTCTCAATCTCTTCGCGAAGCTGACGCGCCTGTTTCCGGTCGTGCCGCTCGGTTCGCCCGGTGCGCGCTTCCAGCCGATCTACGTCGGTGACGTGGCGCAGGCGTTCATGGCCGCGCTCGACGCCCGCGAAGCGTTCGGCAAGCGCTACGACTTGTGCGGGCCGAAGGTCTATACGCTACGCGGGCTGGTCGAGCGAGTGTGCGAGATCACCGGGCGCCGACGCCTGATCGTCGGCCTCTCGGACCGGCTCTCGTACCTGCAGGCGCGGCTGCTGGAGTTCACGCCGGGTCCGCTCATGACGCGCGACAACTGGCTGTCGATGCAGGTGCCGAATGTATGCGACTGCGCGCCGCCATTCGGCAGCGAGCCGCAGGCGCTCGAGGCCGTGGCGCGCAGCTATCTCGCGCCCGAAGGTCCCCGCGAGCGATATCGGCGGCTGCGCTGGAGGGCAAGAAGGTGAGCACGCCAACCCTGATCATCGGCAACAGGAACTACTCGTCCTGGTCGCTGCGCCCGTGGCTGGCAATGAAGCAGCTGGGGATCGCCTTTCAGGAGGTTCGGATTCCCCTGTACGGGCCGGGCTACAAGGAGGAGCTGCTGCGCTACAACCCGGCCGGCAAGGTGCCTTGTCTCATCGATGGCGCGACGCGTGTGTGGGACTCGCTCGCGATCCTCGAGTATCTCGCCGAATCGCATCGCGATCTGTGGCCGGCAGCGCCGGCAGCGCGCGCCGTGGCGCGATCGATCAGCGCCGAAATGCACTCGGGGTTCGCCGCCCTGCGCCAGAACATGCCGATGAATGTGCGCAAGCGCTTTCCGGGCAAGGGGCACACCACCGAGGCGCTCGCAGACGTCGCGCGCGTGAAGGCCATATGGAGCGACTGCCGCGCGCGCTTCAATGGCACCGGCCCGTTTCTGTTCGGCCGCTTCTCGGCTGCAGACGCGATGTATGCGCCGGTGGTGCTGCGCTTTCGCACCTACGAGGTCGCGCTGCCCGCGGATTGCCGCGCCTACGCCGAAGCGATGCTCGCGCTGTCCGCGATGGTCGAGTGGATCGAT
>JBFKUL010000130.1:0-7816 GCA_041635755.1 Burkholderiales bacterium
CCCCGAGCGCCGCGCAAAGTCGTCCACCAGCCACTGCGCCGCATCGGCCAGCCCGAGGTCGTCGAGCATCAGGGGGCGCAGGTCGGCCGAGATGCGTCGCACCGAGCCCACCGTCTGGTCGAGCATGCGGTCCATCTGCTGGGCCTTGTCGGCGAGCTCGGCGCTGCCGCCGTCGAGGCGCTCACGCACCCAGGCGAGGTCCATCTTGAGCGCAGTCAGAAGCTGACCCAGTTCATCATGCAGTTCGCGTGCGATGCGGGTCTTTTCGTCCTCGCGCGCCTCGAGCACCTGCGCGGACAGCTCGCGCAGCTCATCCTGCTGGCGCTTGAGCGCATCCTCGGCCTTCTTGCGCAGCGTCACGTCGCGCAGGATCACGGTGAACAGGCGCTCGCCGGTTTCGCCCGTCTGCGAGATCGAGGCTTCGATCGGGAACTCGTTGCCGTCGGCGCGCAGGCCCCAGAGCATGGTGGCATGGCCCATGCGCCGGTTGGTCACGCCGGTGCGCGCGAAATGCTCGATATGGCCGCGGTGCGCGGCGCGGAAGCGCGCCGGGATGAAGCGATCGAGACTCGCGCCCAGCGCGTCGGCGCGCGGCACGCCGAACATCTGCTCGGCGGCGCGGTTGAACAGTATCACGCGCTGCGACTCGTCTACCGTGATGACTGCATCCATCGCCGACTCGAGAATGCCGGCGAGCTGCGCCTGGCTCGCGCTGAGCGCCTGGCGCATCCGCGCCGTCTCGCTCTCGGCGTGCATGCCGAGGCGCACTGCGGCAAAGAGCCCGACGCCGAGCACCGCGAGATCGACCACCAGATCGAGCGCCGCGAGCCACGGTGGGCCGCCCTCGGCGAGGGCCGCGACGTTCAGCACCACCACGGCCGCCGCCAGCGAGACGCCGAGCGCCACCATCCAGGGCTTGAGCCAGGGTGGACGACGCGCCGGCACGCGCGGAAATTCGCTCATCGGACCGGTGCGGCGGGACCCGTTTGACCTGCATCAAACGGCTTTCTACGCAGGGCGCTAGCGTGTGAACCATAAGCGCGGCTCGTCACGGCGCGCGCAAGGAGACGATGGCGTACCCCTCTTCCGAGCTGGTAATCGACCCCGTGCTGATCCGAAACTACGACGTCAGCGGGCCGCGCTATACGTCGTATCCGACCGCCGATCGGTTCGTCGAGGCTTTCGGGGAGCAGGAATTCGGCCATTGGCTCGGGAAACGCAACATCGGCGGCATCAACCAGCCGCTGTCGGTGTACGTGCATCTGCCGTTCTGCGATACGGCCTGCTACTACTGCGCATGCAACAAGGTCGTCACGAGCGACCATGGACGATCGGCAAAGTATATCAAGTACCTAGGTCAGGAACTGGCGATGGTGGGCGCACGCCTGGGCGACGACCGGCGCATCAGCCAGCTGCACTGGGGGGGCGGCACGCCGACGTTTCTCTCGCGCAACGAGATGCGCGCTTTGACCGACGCGATGAACGCACAGTTCGAGCGCGAGCCGGAGTGCGAGTGCTCGATCGAAGTCGATCCGCGGCGCATCGAGCCCGGGCGCATGGCATTCCTCGCCGAGCTCGGCTTCAATCGCATCTCGGTCGGCGTGCAGGACTTCGATCCGGCGGTGCAGCAGGCGGTGCATCGCATCCAGAGCGAGGACGAGACCCGGCGCGTCATCGTCGAGGCGCGCGGGCACGGCTTTCGCTCCGTGAACCTCGACCTGATCTACGGCCTGCCGCGGCAGACGCTGGACAGCTTCAATGCAACGCTCGACCGGATTCTCGCGCTCGATCCCGACCGCATTGCCCTCTACAACTACGCGCATCTGCCGCAGGTGTTCAAGACGCAGCGGCGCATCGTCGAGGCGGAACTGCCCTCGGCGGAGACCAAGCTGCAAATCATGACGCTTGCGATCGGGCGCCTGACGGGCGCGGGCTACGTCTATATCGGCATGGACCACTTCGCCAAGCCGGGCGATGAACTCGCGGTGGCACAGCGCCAGGGGCGGCTGCAGCGCAACTTCCAGGGCTACTCGACTTCTCCCGAGTCCGACATGCTCGGCTTCGGCATCTCGGCGATCGGGCGCGTCGGGCCGACCTACTACCAGAACCTCAAGAGCCTCGACGAGTACTACGACGCGCTCGACGACCATCGCCTGCCGGTATGGCGCGGCATCGAGCTTACCCAGGACGACCTGCTGCGTCGCGCCGTGATCCAGGCGCTCACCTGCCACTTCCGTGTCTCGATCGAGTCGATCGAGCTCGCGTACCTGATCGACTTCAGGCGCACTTTCGCCGAGGAGCTCGCCGACCTGCAGCGCTTCGCCGACGAGGGTTTGGTCGAGCTGCAGCCCGACTGGATCGTGGTGACGCCCCGCGGGCGGCTGCTGGTGCGCGTGCTCGCCATGGCGTTCGATCGCTACCTGCGCACCAGCCGCGAGCGCGCGCGCTACTCGAAGGTCATCTGAGGTGGAGCCGGCTGCCGGCGCCTTGGCGCTGCCGCTCGCGATGCTCGCCGCGGGCTTCGCCTCGGGCGTGCATTGCCTGGGCATGTGCGGCGGCATCGTTACGGCGTTCTCCGGCGCGCGCACCATCGCGATCCGCGATCTCTCGGCGCCGCCGCGCGATTGGACGCGCCAGCTCGTGTTCAACGCCGGGCGCATCACGACCTACACGGTCGCTGGCGCGTTCGCCGGCGCCCTCGGCGGCGCGGGCAGCGCGCTTGCCGGAAACGTGATGTCGGCGCAGAGCGCGCTCTATGTGCTCGCCAACGTCATGCTGATTCTGATCGGCTTGCATCTTGCCGGCGCCTCGCACTGGCTCGGGCGCCTCGAGGCGCTCGGCGCGCCGCTCTGGCGCCGGGTGCAGCCGCATGCCGCGCGCCTCCTGCGGGCCCAGTCGCTGCCGCAGGCTTACGCCGCCGGGACGCTGTGGGGTGCGCTGCCGTGCGCGCTCGTCTACGGCGCGCTGGCCGCGGCGGCCTTCGCCGGCAGTGCCGAACGCGGCGCGCTAGCGATGCTCGCTTTCGGCCTGGGCACGGCACCGAATCTGCTCGCTGCCGGCTTCACGGCCGCGCGCCTGCGCGCGTGGGCGGCGCGTCGCGGACTGCGCCTCGTCGCGGGCGGCGTGGTGCTCGGCTTCGGCGTGTTCGGCTTGGCGCACGCCGAAGGGCTGGCCGAAGGCATTCGGCGCGGGCTGGTCTGCCTTTAGCGACGCGCGCGCGTCGGAAGGTCCGGCCGCGCTCAGCGCAGCAACTGGCACTCGAGCTCGCGCACCAGCGCCTCGAGCTCCACGATGCGATCGCGATAGGCGAGCAGCAGCGCGAGGCTCGCCGGCTCGAGCTCGAAATCCGCGCGCAGCCGCGCCGCGGCGCGCGCCTGCACCAGCGCGTCGGCGGGGAAGGTCCATTGCTCGGGCGCGGCGCCCTGCGGCGCGAAGGCGCCGTACTCGACCAGCTCGATCAGCTCGGCGCGCGTCAGGCCCGAGGCTTCAACCAGTTCGGTGAGCGCAATGCGGGACTGCGCGACGAGCAGCATCAGTTCCGGATCCATGGCGACCTCATCCTGCGAAATGCCCGCGCGGATCGAAGCCCGAGGCCGCGCGCAGTTGCTCGAACAGTTCCTTCTCGCGCGCCGAGAGCGTGCCCGGAACCTGGATGCCGAGCACCGCGTACAGGTCGCCCGCGCCCCCGTGCGGCCGTGGCAGGCCCTTCCCGGCAACGCGCAGCTTCTGCCCGGCCTTCGAGCCGGCCGGGATCTTCAGGCTCAGGCGCCCCTCGAGGGTCGGAATCTCGATCTGCGCGCCGAGCGCGGCTTCCCAGGGCGTGACCGGCACCTCGAGATACAGGTCGTGACCGCTCGGCCGGAACAGCGGGTGCGGGTGCAACGCGATGTTCAGGTACAGGTCCCCCGAGGGGCCGCCGTTTGCGCCCGGCCCGCCCTTGCCGGGCAGGCGCAGCTTCTCGCCGTCGGTGACGCCCTTGGGGATGCGTGCGCGCACCGTCCTCGGGGTGCGCACGATGCGCCCGTCGGACGTCATCTCGCGCATCGCCAGCTCGAGCGCCACCTCGGTGCCGCGGGCGGCCTCGCTGAGCCCGAGGTGCACCGTGACCTCGAAATCCTCGCCCGGGATGCGCATGTCGCGCCCGCGGAACCCGCGCGCGCGGCCGAAGCCGCCGCCGAGCGAGGCGAACAGGTCAGAGAGGTCGATGCCGCCCAGGTCCTCGGCGCCGCCGGCGCCGAAGTGCTGCGCCCAGTCGGGAGGCGGACGGAAGTCTTGCCCGGGGCGATGGCGCCCGAGCGCGTCGTAGGCGGCGCGCTTTTCCTTGTCGCGCAGCGTCTCGTAGGCTTCGCCGACGTCCTTGAAGCGCTCCTCGGCGCCCGGCTCCTTCGACACGTCCGGGTGGTACTTGCGCGCGAGCTTGCGGTAGGCCTTCTTGATGTCGGCCTCAGCGGCGTCGCGCGCGACGCCGAGAATGGCGTAGTAATCCTTGTATTTCATGCTTCGGGCCGGTCCTGGATGGACCGTAGATGGGGGCGCGCGCGGCCCTTTTAAAGCTTGGGCCCGCCGCCCGGCATGGCGTGGGTGCGCTCGATCACCGACTGGCAGCGCACGCAGCGCAAGGCCGCGGGCTGCACCTCGAGGCGCGCGAACGGAATGCCGCTGCCGCAGTCGACGCAAACCCCGTACTCGGGGGTCTTGAGACGCCCGAGCGCTGCTTCGAGCTCGCGCAGCTCGACGACATCGCGCTCGATGGCGGCAATCTCGATGGCGTTCTCGAGGTCGGCCACCGCCTCGTCGTCGGTCTCTTCCAGATGGTTGGCAATGCTCGAGACCTCGGGGCGGCCCGACTGGCGCAGCGCCTGCGCGATCTCGCGGCGCAACGCCGCGAGGCGCTCGCGCATGACGCGCTCGAGCGCGCGCTTCTGCGCGTCTTCGAGCGCCGCCTCGGACCGGGCCGGCTTCACCGGCATACCAGCACCGGGATCTTCGAGTGCGCGAGCACCTTGGTGGTCTCGCTGCCAAGGAGCAGCCCCGCAAGCTCGCTGCGCCCGTGCGAGGACATGACGATCGCGTCGCAGCCGCTGGACTTGGCGGTGCGCAGGATCGCCTGCCAGACGCGATCGTCCATCACCGCGAGCGAGTTGCAGCGCACCCCCGCGCCCTTCGCCTTGGCTTCGACCTTGTCGAGTACCTTGCGCGCGTCCTTCTCGCACATCTCCTTGTAGCGGCGCGGCGTGATCTCGGGAACGTAGACCGCGGCCTCGCCGTAGGTGGGCGGCACATAGGGCGGATAGACGTAGACCGCGCTCATGCGCGCGTTGAGCGACTTGGCGAGGCGCGTCGCGGTGACGACTCCCCTTGAGGCGAGCTTCGAGCCGTCGGTCGAAACCAGGATGTGTTTGAACATCGTTCTTCCCTCCATGTTTTGCGGCGCGTCAGCGCCGCTCACATTCAATTTAGGCCGTGCCCGTCGAGCCGGCTTGACCTGCGTCAAACCCCACGGTACGCCACACGGCAGCATCAACAATGATGAATAACATAGCACGCAAGCCCCCGCAGCAGGCACGCATGTACCAGCACATTCTGATCCCTACCGACGGTTCCGAGGTTGCCGAGCGCGCGGTCGACGCGGGCATCGAGTTCGCGCGCTGGGCCAAGGCGCGTGTCACCGGCTTCACCGCCGTGCCCGAGTACGACTACAACGTATCGGGGCACGCGGATCTGGTGGCGGGGCACGCCCGCTCGATAGCCGAGCATGATGTCGCCTCCGAGCGGATAGCCGGCGAGATTCTCAACCACCTCGCCGAAAAGGCACACGCCGCGGGCGTTGAGTTCGACACCGACTTCGTGCAGAGCAACCATCCGTGGGAGGCGATCGTCGCTGCCGCGCACAAGCACGGCTGCGACCTGATCTTCATCGCCTCGCACGGCCGGCGCGGCTTCTCGGCGCTGATGCACGGCAGCGAGACGCACGGCGTGCTGACCCACTGCAAGATCCCGACGCTGGTGTATCGCTAAGCGCGCTGCACCTTCGGCGCGCCGCGCGTCATCGGGCGTTATGATGACGTCATGAACGCGTATCGATCTCGCCCGAACCCGTGCCGCGCGATCTGATCGACCGGCTGCGGGCCTTTCGCCGCGATCATTTCCCGCGCTTCGAGGCGCAGTACCGCCAGCTCGCCGAAGACGGGCAGCGCCCGACGCTGCTGTTCATCGGCTGCTCGGACTCGCGCCTGGTGCCGCACCTGCTTATGGATTCGAATCCGGGCGAGGTGTTCATGATCCGCAACATCGGCAACATCGTGCCGCCCTACGAGGATTCGCACGGCTATCACGGCACTTCCGCGGCGATCGAGTTCGCGGTGCTGGTGCTGAACGTGCGCGACATCGTGGTATGCGGGCACAGCGACTGCGGGGCGATCCGCGCGCTCTACCAGCCGTCGCCGCCCGAAGCGCGCCACATCACCAACTGGCTCGGGCTCGCGCGCGAAGCCGCGCTGCCCGAGGACGGCAGCGACGAAACGCTGCACCGTGTCGAGCGGCGCTCGATCGTGCTGCAGCTCGAGCGCCTGCTCAGCTTCCCGATGGTGAAGTCGCGCGTCGAACGCGGCGAGCTGTTCCTGCACGGCTGGTACTACGACATCGGACACGGCAACGTGCAGGTGCTCGACGTGGCGAGCGGCGAATTCGTGCCCCTCGAGTCGGGCTAGACTACCCGGTCGCGCCGGGGGCCGCACTCAGTGCGGAGTAATGGCAGCGTGACGGTGCGCGTGCTCGCCGCGCGCAATCTGCCGGAGCTGCTCGCGGTTCAATATGGCGATCTCGCGCCGCGCGACGTTGATCAGGCCTTGCGCGGCGAGCTCGCGCAGCAGCCGCGAGAAGGTTTCCTTGGTGACGCCCAGGCGCGCCGCGATCACCGTCTTGGTCGCCGGCAAGTTCACCGCCAGGCCGGCGCCCTCGCACGGCTCGGCGAGCGAATCGAGATAGGCGGCGACACGCTGCAGGCCGCTCTTGAGCGTGCTCGCCTCGACGTCGGCGACCAGCCCGTGAAAGCGCTGGCTCAGGCTCGCCAACAGGCTGCGGGTGAACGAGGCGTCGGTCTCGATCAGCGCGAGCAGCGGCGCAGCCGGCACCATGACGAGCAACGTATCGGCGAGTGCCACCGCATCGATCGGCGAGGGCTCGTTCAGGAACATCATCGGCTCGCCGAAGGTCTCGCCCGCGCCTACCAGGCGCAGCACCTTCTCCTCGCCGCCGTCGCCGCGCAGCGAGATCTTGACCATGCCATAGGCCACCGCGTAAAGGCCGTGCAGCCGCTCGCCACGGCGCAGGATGGCGGCGCCTCGCCGCACCTGCTCGGTGCGTGCATGCCGCGCAAGTTCGGCGAGGTGCGGCCGCGTCGCCTGCCTGAACATCGGCAGGTTGCTGATCAGGCCGAGCACGATGCTGGCGGGTTGGGTGGCGGTCATGGCGCGTGTTGCGAAATGCTCGCATCGGGGTGCACGGGACTTTTTGAGGCAGATCAAGTTTTGGCGTACGCGCCCGCTTGCCATTTCTTAACGCGCATCAAACATCGGCACGCTATCGCAGGGCACCATGGGCCGTTTTTCTGGTTCATGAGGTTCCTGACGGCATGGCGTTACTGCGAATCGGTGAGCGCGAGACGTTGCCGCTCGTCCAGGGGGGGATGGGCGTGGGCGTCTCGGCGCACCGGCTGGCGGGCAGCGTGGCGCGCGAGCGCTGCGTCGGCACGATCTCGAGCGTCGACCTGCGACGCCACCATCCGGACCTGATGCGCGCCACCGGCCGCACGCGC
>JBFKUL010000131.1:0-7803 GCA_041635755.1 Burkholderiales bacterium
CGAGAGCCTGAAGGGCTTCGCCGATCGCAGCCTCGCTTGCGTCGCCGCGCTCGTGGCGCGGCACGCCGGCGAGCGCCTGCTCGTGTTCACCCATGGCGGGGTGCTCGAGATGGTGTACCGGCACGCGACCGGCCGCGGGCTTTCGACGCCGCGCGATTTCGAGATCCCGAACGCGGCGATCAACCGCTTCGAAGTGTCAGGTTCGGCCTGGCGAGCGTGCGGCTGGGCCGACACTTCGCATCTCGAGTCGGCTCTGGACGACCTTCCGGGATAGAGGAACTCGACCGAAACGCGGCGCTTCTGCGCCGGGATCGGTTCGCGTGGCGCGCCGGCAAAATCGCGGTGCGCTCAAGCCGGCTGATAGTGCAAAACCCGGTTGCGGCCCTGTTCCTTAGCGAGGTACATGGCGCGATCGGCGCGCGCCACGATCGAATCGATGCCGCGGCCGTCCTCGGGAAAGCACGACACGCCGATGCTGACCGTGCACTCCAGCCGCTTGCCTTCGACCACCAGCGGCTTGGTTGCGACCGCAGCGCGGATGCGCTCGGCAACGTCCATCGCGCCCTTGAGCGGCGTTTCAGGCAGCAGCACGATGAATTCGTCGCCGCCGTAGCGCGCCGGTACGTCGGTATGACGCAGCTCGGCGCCGATCGAGCCGGCGAGCTGCTTGAGCAGCCGATTGCCGGCCTCGTGACCGAGGCGATCGTTGACCGTCTTGAGGTTGTCCGAGTCCACCATCAGCACGCTGACCGGGCGGTTGTAGCGTGCCGCCTGCGCGAATATGCGGTCGGCCACGATCGCGAAGCCCCGTGTGTTGAACAAGCCGGTGAGTTCGTCGGTTTCGGAGAGCAGCTTTGCCTTGTTCAAGCCGTAGCGGATGTCTGCCGAGAACATGGTCGCCACGTAGGCCACCAGCAACACCGGTCCGAGCTGTGCCGCGAGCCCGCCGACCGCAGGCAGGCTGAAGGTCGCCCCGAGCGAGCCGCTCCAGGCGAGCGCCAAGTAGCACACCGCGATCAGCGCAACCTCGATGAGCGTCAAAACCTTGCCGAGCGTAAGGGCGGCGGTGATGACCGGCAGCAGGTAGCCGTTCAGCAGCGGACTGGCGAGCCTGCCGGTGAACCACAGCACCCAGGTGATGAAGACCAGCATGCCCAGGGTCTCGATCGCGATCTTCCAGCGCGCCTCGGGCCGGAAGAAGTTCGTGTAGCGGAAGCTCATGACGAAGGCGGCGTAGAAGAACAACGCCATCGAGATCGCCGGCTCGTGATCCGGCGGCGCTCCGCCAAAGGCGAGGTACAGCAGCACGAGCGCGATCATCAGCCACTCGATCTCGGCCACCGTGCGCGAGATGCCGCGCAGCTCCTCCTGCTCGATGCTGGTTCCGCCGCCGCGACGCGCAGTTCTTAGTGTGGGTTGCGGCATGCCTGTCGGCGGTTCGATTCAGGGATGAGCGTTCTTTCGCGCGCCGACGCCCCCGGGGTATTCTCGCGCAGGCGAAACAGTACGGCTTCCCGTGCGCTGCGGCAAGCGCAGAATGCTCACTATGCCTCGAGCGGCGGCTCCTGCATCAGCGCCACCTGCTCGCGCAGCTCGAGGATCCGGTCCTGCCAGTAGCGCTGGGTGTTGAACCACGGGAAGGCTGCGGGAAACGCCGGGTCGTCCCAGCGACGCGCCAGCCATGCCGAGTAGTGCAGCAGGCGCAGCGTGCGCAGCGCCTCGACGAGATGCAGCTCGCGCCGGTCGAGGTCCATGAAATCCTCGTAGCCGGCGAGCACGTCGCCAAGCGCACGGCTCATCGCCGCGCGATCACCCGAGAGCAGCATCCAGAGATCCTGCACCGCGGGTCCGCTGCGCGCATCGTCGAAGTCGACAAAGTGCGGACCGTCCTGCGTCCACAGGATGTTGCCGGCGTGGCAGTCGCCATGCAGGCGAATCGTGCCCGGCGCGCCGGCGCGCTCGTAGCAGTGCCTGATGCCGTCGAGCGCCTGCTGGGCGATGCCGCGCCAGGCGTCGCTCAGGTCGCCCGGGATGAAATCGTGCGCCAGCAGCCAGTCGCGCGGCTCGGTGCCGAAGGTCTCGGGATCCAGCGCGGGGCGTTCGACAAACGGCCGTGCCGCGCCGACCGCATGGATGCGGCCGATGAAGCGGCCGATCCACTCCAGCGGCTCGCGCTGCTCGAGCTCGGGCGCGCGCCCGCCGCGGCGCGGATAGACCGCGAAGCGGAATCCAGCGTGCCGGTGCAAAGTGTTCGCATCGGGCACTGGTCCCGGGGACGACGCCGGCGCCAGCGGTGCGACCACCGGGATCTCGTGCCCGGCGAGCTCGCGCACGAACGCGTGCTCCTCGAGGATCTGCGCATCGCTCCAGCGGCCGGGGCGGTAGAACTTCGCCACCAGGGGCGGGCCGTCCTCCAGCCAGACCTGGTAAACGCGGTTCTCGTAGCTGTTGAGCGCGAGCTGGCGGCCGTCGCCGCGCCAGCCGACGCTGTCCAGCGCGTCGAGCACGACATCCGGCGTCAGGCCGGAATAGGGGTGCGCTTCGGAATTCGGCACGGGCGCATTCTACGCACCCGTGCCGGGACTCAGGCCTGCGCGTCCCTGGGGACGAACTTCAGCGCGACGCCGTTGTTGCACCAGCGCTCGCCCGTGGGCTGCGGGCCGTCGTTGAACACGTGTCCGTGATGTCCGCCGCAGCGCGCGCAGTGGTACTCGGTGCGCGGCAGGATCAGCAGAAAGTCGCGCTTGGTCTCGAAAGCCTTCGGAATCGCGGTGAAAAAGCTCGGCCAGCCCGTGCCGCTGTCGAACTTCATCGGCGAGCTGAACAGCGGCAGGCCGCAGCCCGCACACACGTACACGCCGGCGCGCTTCTCGTCGTTGAGGGGGCTCGTCCCGGGACGCTCGGTGCCTTCCTGGCGCAGGACATGGAACTGCTCGGGCGTGAGGCGCTTGCGCCACTCGTCCTTCGTCAGCGAAAGCCGCTCGGCGCTCGAGGGGACGTCGACGCCCTTTGCGAGCAGCGTTTTCCAGTTCTTCTGCAGCTCTTCAACCATCGCCATTCCTTTCGTGGAAACCGGTCGCGTCGTCGCGCCGTAGGCCAGGCCCGCGAGCGGCGTCGCCGCCAGGGCTTTGAGCAGTGCTCGCCGTTTCATGGTGCTCTCCTGAAGTATTGGCGTTAGTTCGTCGCACAGAGGCCGAAAATCTTACTCCGATCGGCGGATGCGCTCCCGCCGGGTGCTTGCCTTGCCGGTTAACCACGAGGCCGCCTCGTGGGCGGCCCCCGGTCGGGCCAGCAAAGCGTGCTGCGGTAGACTTGGGTGCCGCGCGCCCGCCATGCCCAAGCCCACCCGCTCCGAGAACCTGGTCGAGATCAGCGATCTGCATTTCGCCTACGGCGATCTGACGATCTTCAAGGGCCTGTCGCTCAGGATCCCGCGCGGCAAGGTGGTAGCGATTCTCGGCGCGAGCGGCTGCGGCAAATCGACGCTGCTCAAGCTGATCGGTGGGCAGCTGCGGCCTCGCCGCGGGCGCATCACGGTCAATGGTCAGGTGGTGCACGAGCTCGATACGCAGGAGCTCTACGCGCTGCGCCGCCGCATGGGCATGATGTTCCAGTCGAGCGGGCTGTTCAGCGACTTGAGCACCTACGAGAATATCGCCTTCCCGTTGCGCGAGAACTACGGGCTGCCCGAAGCGCTGCTGAGACCTCTGGTGCTGATGAAGCTGCACGCGGTCGGACTGCGCGGCGCGCGTGGGCTGCAGCCGGGTGATCTCTCGGGGGGCATGTCGCGTCGCGTCGCCCTTGCGCGCGCGATCGCGACCGACCCGATGCTCACGATGTACGACGAGCCTTTCGCCGGGCTCGATCCGATTACCCTGAACGTCATCGCCGAGCTGGTAAGAAAACTCAATGATGCGCTAGGCATGACGTCGATCATCGTCACCTATGATGTGTCGGAGGCGCTCAAGGCGGTCGACTACGTCTATGTGATCTCGGAGGGCGTGGTGGTGGGCGAGGGCGCGCCCGACGAAGTCATGGGCTCCGAGGATCCGTATCTCAAGCAATTCATGCACGCGCTGCCCGACGGTCCGGTGCGCTTCCACGCACCGGCGCGCGAGCTCGACGAAGAGTTTCGCCTCGCGCCGCCCGCGGGCTGAGCAAAAAAACCCGGGCCCGCGGCCGCAAGGCCGCGGGCCCGCACCTGTCGACGTACCGGCTGCTAGTAGCGGCCCAGCCGCTCGCCGATGTGGGCACCGAGCACGGTGCCGACCGCGATCGAGGCGGTTTTGCCGGTGCCGCCGCCGAAGCGGCTGCCGATGACTGCACCGACGACCGCGCCGGTCACGGTGCTGCCAAGCGGCCCGGGGCCGGCGTAGACCACCGGTGCAGGTTGATACGCCGGTGCCGGCTCGTAGTAGACCGGCGGTGGTTCGCGATACACGATCACCTCGCGCTCCGGATAGTAGTGATGGACCTCGTGCACCACCACTTTGCGCTTGTGCGCCTTGTGATAGTGACGATGGACGTGGCGTGGACGGTCGTCGTCGTCGTAATAACTCGCGCGAGCGCCGTAGCCTGGCGCCCCGTGCGAGTGGTCTGCGAGCGCCGGGCCGGCAGCGACCAGCGTCGCCAGCGCGACCCCTGTAAGCGTCAGTCTCTTGAGCGTCATGGCATGCTCCTTTCTCGTTCGTGCCGTCTGCAAAAAAAGCTGCGGCAACGGGAGCATTGTGGAAGGCCGCGCCTCTCGCGGCTGTAACAGTGTGTAATCGGCCCGTAACAATGTCGCCGTGCGGCGACGTGCAAATTACCCAAATGCCGCGAGATCCAGCGTTTCGCTGATGCCGGCCACGTTGCGCGCGCGCCGCACCTCGGGATTGCGCGCGGGCACATAGCCCTGCGACTTTGCACGCTCGAGCGCATCGACGGTGGTGAGCGCGCGTACTTGCTCGACCTTGGTGTGGTTCTGCAGCTTGGCGGCACGGTTCACCGGGTCGCCGATCACCGCGTACTCGAGCCGGCCTTCGTGTCCGATCGCGCCACAGGTGACCGGGCCGACCGCGATGCCGACACCCACACCCGGCGCCGCCGCGCCGCGCTCGCTACGCCCCTTCGCCCAGGCGTCGAGCGCGCCGAGCAGCGCCTCTGCAGCGCGCAGGGCGTCGGCCGCATAAGTCTCTGACGGCAGCGTTGCGCCGAAAGTCACCATGATGCCGTCGCCGAGGAACGTGGTGATGCTGCCGCCGTGCTTCTGGATCACCGGCACGGCGACCCCCTGGTACTCGCCGAGCAGCCCGATCAGCTCGCGCGGCGGCAGCTGCGAGGCGAGCCGGGTGAAGCCGCGCATGTCGATGAACATCGCCGCGGCTTGCGTCTGTTTGCCTTGACCGAGCTCGAGCGCCTGCTCGTCGCTGACGATCGTCTCCGCGACTTCGGGCGAGAAAAAGCGCGACAGGCGAGAAGCGGCCTCGCGCTCCGCGACCGCGCGGTAGAGCAGGGTGCGCGAGCGCGCGGTCGCCACTGCAAGCAGCATCGAAACCAGCAGGATGGAAATCACCTTGTCGACCTCGCCGCCGATCAGGATGCGGGCGGAGGTCATGTAGGCGATGTAGTCGCGCGTGATCAGCTCGTGGCCGCCGGGCGCGCTTATGGCGTAACCGACCAGCACCAGCCAGCCGAAGGCCGAGATCAGCCCCGCGAAGATCACGTAGCCCGGTGCAATGCTGAGCGTGCGCAGTGCGATGAAAATGAAGATGTAGAGCAGGGTCGGCGCCTTGAGATAGAACGCCGCGGGCTGCCCATACTGGATGTGAAAGCTCCACACGGTCACCATGAGGACCGCGACGTCGAACACCACCGAGATCATCAGCATGGTGTGCCCTAGGCGGTCACGGTAGGCGAGGTACAGGCGCAGCGCGGTGAATGCGGCGTAGATGCCGAGCGCCCAGGGCACCGGCGCAAATATGACGTCCGGGCCGAAGGTCTTGCGCGAGAAGGCGTAGAGCAGCGCGAACACCGTCACCAGCGACATCTGCACCCAGCCGGCGAGGATCTCGTTTTTCTGGCGTTGCTGCGCGATGCGCAGCGCAACATGCTGCGGCATGCCCTCGTGTTCGGCGCTCGCCAGCCAGCGCCGCATTCGCGCCCAGATGCTGCCGCTTTTCGGTGCGCTGGCGGCTGGAACCTGAGGGGTTGCGGGCGCCTCGCCCGCGGGGACGCTGCTCGATTCGGAGGCGATGCCGTTCCGTGCCATGACTCGTCTTAGTCCGCGCCGAGGCTTCTGCCTTACGTCGACCAGGTGCGTTCACCCGCGCGTGGATCGCGTTTGTCGCTAGAATGCCTGCGCCAGACACAGAAAGGGGAGGAAGGTTCCATGCTGCGCAAGATCATCGTATCGATGTTGCTGGTCGCCGCGCCGGCGGCTTTCGCACAGGAAGCGTATCCCACGAAGCCGATCACGATGATCGTGCCGTTCCCGCCTGGCGGGGTGGCCGATCTGGTCGGCCGACCCACGGCCGCGGGGATGGAGAAGTTTCTCAAGCAACCGGTCGTGGTGGTGAATCGCCCCGGCGCCGGCGGCGCGGTCGGCATGGGGGTGGTCGCCAAGGCCGCGCCCGACGGCTACACCATCCTGATGGGCCTGTCGTCGATTTCGATCTTCCCGGTGTCGGATCGCCTGAACAACAAGACGCCCGCCTACGAGATGAAGGACTTCGCGCCGGTGGCGCTGGTGAGCGCGGACCCGACGGTACTGGTGGTGCGCGCCGACAGTCCTTACAAGTCACTCGCCGACTTCGTGGCGGCGGCGAAGGCCAATCCGGGCAAGATCAACTACTCCTCCTCGGGCGTGTACGGCACGCTGCATGTGGCCATGGAGATTTTTGCCAATGCTGCGGGCCTCAAGCTGTTCCATGTGCCTTACCAGGGCGGCGGGCCGGCGGTCACGGCGTTGCTCGGCGGCCAGGTCGAGGCGCTTGCTTCCGGACCGGCGGCCGCGGTGGGTCAGATCAAGGCCGGCAAGATGCGCGCGCTCGCGGGCTGGGGCGAGAATCGCCTGGCGCTGATGCCCGAGGTGCCGACCTTCAAGGAACTGGGCTACGACGCCGAGTTTTATATCTGGGCGGGCGTATTCGCACCCGCTGGAACACCCGATCCAGTCATGCGGAAGCTGCGCGACGCGGTGCGCGCGGCGGTGAATGATCCCGAGTTCAAGGGCGTGATGGACAAGATCGCGACGCCGGTGAACTACCTCGACGCGCCGGAGTTCCAGACGTTCTGGGACAAGGATGCCGCGCGTCTCAAGATCGCGGTCGAGAAGATCGGCAAGGTCGAGCCGAACTGACGCGCGCCCACGCGCCGGGGACGTCCACGCTGAGGGGTGTTGACGCCGGATGGCGTCCCTCAACGCGCGCGCTTCTTTTTCTTCTTCGCTAGCCCGAGCCCAAGCACCGGCGGGCGCGGCCGCCGGTACTGCAGCAGGTTGCCGACGTGTCGTTCGAACGGGTCGCGCCGGATGAGCGTCTTGCGCTGTGCGCGGCTGAGCAGATCGAAGTGGCGCAGCGCTTCGAGCCGCTCGGCCACCAGCCAGGCGTTGCGCTCGCCGGCGACCCAGGTCTGGATGTCGACGCGGCGAAGATCGAGGGGCGCCGAGTAGGCGCGCAGGGTCTTGTGATCGCGCTTGTTGTAATACTCGTGGAAGTACGACATCGCGAGCTCGCGAAGCGTACGGTATACCGGGTCGCGCCAGCGCAGGCCGATACCGTTGGTCTTGGAGATCGCGCCCCAGCAGCCATTGCGCCGGAACAG
>JBFKUL010000132.1:0-7779 GCA_041635755.1 Burkholderiales bacterium
GCCAAAGGCAACACGCTGGTGGTGGTCGAGCACGACGAGGACACGATCCGGCGCGCGCACCACGTCATCGATCTCGGCCCCGGCGCGGGGCGCCTGGGCGGGCGCGTCATCGCCGAGGGCCATGCCGAGGACCTGATGAAGAATCCCGAGTCGATTACCGGGCGCTTCCTCGCTGCACCGCTCCTGCATCCGCTGCAGCCGCGACGGACCGTGAACGCAAAGACGGCCTCGTTGAGGCTGCGTGGCGCGAGCCAGCACAACCTCGCCGATATCGAGGTACGCCTGCCGCTCGGGCGCCTCTCCGCGATCACCGGCGTCTCGGGCTCGGGCAAGTCGACGCTGGCAAGGGACGTGCTGCACGACAACCTCGCGCGTCTGGTCGCGAGCACACGAACACGCGCCAGAAAGGCAGTGCCGCTCGCCGGGTGCAGGGAAATCGCCGGCTGGGAGCAGGTCGGGCGCGTGCTCGAAGTCGACCAAACCCCGATCGGCAAGACGCCGCGCTCCTGTCCGGCAACCTACGTCGGCTTCTGGGACGCGATCCGCAGGCTGTTCGCCGACACCGCCGAAGCGCGCATGCGCGGCTGGAGCGCGAGCCGCTTTTCGTTCAACACCAAGGGTGGTCGGTGCGAGGAATGCGAAGGCCAGGGCATGAAGAAGATCGAGATGTCGTTTCTGCCCGACGTCAAGGTGATGTGCGAAGCGTGCCGCGGCCTGCGCTTCAATCCCGACACCCTCGCGGTGCAGTTGCGCGGCAAAACAGTCGGTGAAGTGCTTGCCATGAGCGTCGACGACGCAGTAGGATTTTTCGCCGCGCACCCCTCGATCCACCACGCGCTGAGGCTGCTGCAGGACGTCGGCTTGGGCTATCTCACGCTCGGCCAGGCGAGTCCGACGCTCTCCGGAGGCGAAGCGCAGCGGATCAAACTCGTGACCGAGCTGTCCAAGGTCAGGTCGAATGGAGACGATGCCGCAGCACGGCCGGGCCGCGCCGGGGACCAGAAGCACACGCTGTACGTGCTCGACGAGCCCACGGTCGGGCTGCACATGGCC
Organism: Burkholderiales bacterium; assembly: GCA_041635755.1. Lineage (GTDB taxonomy): Bacteria > Pseudomonadota > Gammaproteobacteria > Burkholderiales > SG8-39 > JBFKUL01. The sequence goes on from JBFKUL010000132.1 coordinate 1,054, forward strand.
GATGTCGAAAAGCTCATCCGCGTGCTGCACCGGCTGGTGGACGCGGGCAACACGGTGGTCGTAATCGAGCATAATCTCGATGTCATCGCCGAGGCCGACTGGATCGTTGATTTGGGGCCGGAAGGCGGTGCCGGGGGCGGCCGGGTGGTGATGCAGGGTCCCCCTGAGGCGGCGCAGGGCGCCGAATCGCACACGGCGCACGTGCTGGCCGGTTTTCTCGAGCAGCGCGCGCGCGATTTGAAGAAGGAAACTGTCGAATGAGAATGTTACTGCTGCTTGCTTTTGCCCTGGTACCGGGGTTTTCGATCGCGCAGGGGCCGGCGACGGCTGCGGTTGCAATGCTTGGACCCGAGCAGCTGGTGCGCAAGGTCACCAGCGACGTGCTCGAGGCGATCAAGTCGGACAAGGACCTGCAGGCGGGCGATCGCGAGAAGGCGCTCGCCCTCGCCGAGACCAAGGTGCTGCCGCACATCGATTTCCGCGAGATGACCAAGCTCGCCGCCGGACGCAACTGGACCGCCGCGAGTCGCGAGCAGCGCGACAAGCTGGTGGACGGCTTTCGCACCATGCTCGTGCGCACTTATTCGAACGCGATCGACACCTACCGCGGCCAGACGCTCGACGTGCAGCCGGTGCGCATGTCGCCCAAGGACGAGGAAGTGCGGGTGCGCAACATGTACCAAAGCCCGGGCCGCCCGCCGGTGCCGGTCGATTACCAGATGCTGAAGACGCCCGAAGGCTGGAAGATCTACGACATCGTGGTCGACGGCGTGAGCCTGGTGCTCACCTACCGCACCGAGTTCGAGCAGGAAGTGCGCCGCAACGGCATCGACGGCCTGATCGCGCGCATGAAGGAGAAAAACGCCGCGCCGGACGAGCCAGGCATGAAAAAGCCGGCTGAGGCACGCTGAGGCCACGCAGCGCGCCTCGCCGGATTCGTGTATCATTCGCGCCGAGGTTTCTGCTTCGCATCCTCCGGTTGGCAAAGCAGTCGTTTCCCGGTCCACCCTGGATCGGCGAACCACCAGACCTCGGGAGGCTCCCGCCTCCGTACGTGGATCTGCCTGAACCGGTAAAGAAGGAAGGCTGGACCTTCCCAGGCCGATCGCTCAGGAGAACGTCATCGAAACGTCATTTACGGCGCTGGGGCTGTCGGCTGTGCTGGCACGCGCGGTCGCCGACCAGGAATACAACGAACCCACCCCCATTCAGGCTCAGGCCATCCCCCTCGTGCTCGCGGGGCGGGACCTGATCGGCGCCGCGCAGACCGGCACCGGCAAGACCGCCGGCTTCACCTTGCCTCTGCTGCAGCGCCTCGGTGAAGGCGCCAACCCGTTTGCCTCGCCCGCGCGCCATCCGGTGCGCGCATTGATCCTGACCCCGACGCGCGAGCTTGCCGCGCAGGTGCACGAGAGCGTGCGCATCTACGGCAAGTACTCGCACCTGCGCGCGGCGGTGATCTTCGGCGGCGTCGGCATCAACCCACAGATCGCCGAGCTGCGCCGCGGCACCGATATCGTGGTGGCGACGCCCGGACGCCTGCTCGATCACGTGCAGCAGAAAAACATCGACCTGAGCCACGTCGAGATCCTGGTGCTCGACGAGGCCGATCGCATGCTCGACATGGGCTTCATCCCGGACGTGCGCCGCATCCTCGCGCTGCTGCCGGCGAAGCGCCAGAACCTGCTCTTCTCCGCCACCTTCCCCGACGAGATCCGCAAGCTCGCCGCCTCGTTCATGCACGATCCCGCGACCATCGAGGTCGCGCGCCGCAACACGCCCGCGGAGCTGGTGGCGCAGGTTGCGCACCCGGTGGACGCCGGACGCAAGCGCGAGCTGCTCTCGCACCTGGTGAAATCGCAGGACTGGCGCCAGGTGCTGGTGTTCACGCGCACCAAGCACGGCGCGAACCGGCTTGCGCACCAGCTCGAGCGCGACGGCGTCGAGGCCGACGCGATTCATGGCAACAAGAGCCAGAACGCGCGTACGCGCGCACTGAAGCGCTTCAAGGACGGCGAGCTGCGCGTGCTGGTGGCCACCGATATCGCGGCACGCGGCCTGGACATCGAGCTGCTGCCGCACGTGGTGAACTTCGACCTGCCGCACGTCGCCGAGGATTACGTGCACCGCATCGGCCGCACCGGCCGCGCCGGGGCCGAAGGCGAGGCCGTAGCGCTCGTGTCGCACGAGGAGCGACCGCTGCTCGCCGCGATCGAGCGCCTGATGAACCGCCCGATCGAGCAGCGCGTGATCGAGGGCTTCGAGCCCGGACAGGCGCCGCAACGTCCGGCCGGGCAGGACGCGCACCGGCAAGGCAACGAGCCACAACGCAACAGTGGACGGGGCGATCAGCAACCGCGCCAGGGTGGACGGCGCCGGCGCGGCGGCCAACGCCCGGGCGAGCGCGGCCCCGGCCCGGACGGCCAGCGCCAGGGGGCGCGCGGCCAGAGCGGCCAGCGCGGCAACGAGCAACGCCATGATCCCCGCGGCCCGCGTCACGTGCGGCCGGAGCGCAGCGAGCTCAGCGCGATTCCGAACGACGAGTACGAAGCCCAGCTGCGCGAGGCGCGCAGGCTCGCCCGCGAGGAGGGCGAGCCGGTGCAGGCGCCGGACGCACCGTCGCGGCAGCCCTCACAGCAGCACCGGCCGCCGCAAGGACGGGCGGGTCAGGGCGGACCCGGTCAGGGCCGGCCAGGACAAGGCCGGCGCAAGAAGGGCCGCGGCAAGCAGGGCCGGCGTGGGCCTGATCGACACGTGCAGGAGCGGCGCGATCGCGATACGCAGGAGTTGCGCGAGCGCGGCGAGCAACGCCGCGAGCCCGCCAAGCAACCGACCATCATCTACAAGCAGGGCTCCCTGCTCAATCCGCGCCGCGGCTCGAGCTGAGCGGCGCGCTGGACCAAAAAAAAACCGGCAGCGTTTCCGCTGCCGGTTCCTGGTCGCGGGGACTGCGGCGCGCCTAGCGCGTCGCACCCCGAATCACTACGCTTACTTGGTCTCGGCGTACTTGCCGTCGTGCCACTTGTACCAGACGTACTCAGCGTTCTTGACGTCGCCCTTCTTGTCGAAGGCGATGTCGCCGAGCACGGTCTTGAACGTGGTCTTCTGCATCTCGGCGATCACTTTCTTGGTGTCGGTGCTCTTCGCCTTGTTGGCCGCGTCGGCCCACACCTGAATCGCGGCGTACGTGTACAGCGTGTAGCCTTCCGGATCGTAGTTCTTGGCCTTGAACTTCTCGACCACGCTCTTGGCCGCCGGCAGCTTGCGCGGATCCGGAGCGAAGGTCATCAGCGTGCCCTCGCCGGCCGGGCCGGTGATCTTCCAGAACTCGTCGGTCACCAGCGCGTCGGCGCCGACCAGCACGGACTTCATGCCCTGGTCGCGCATCTGACGCAGGATCAGTCCGCCTTCGGTGTGGTAGCCGCCGAGGTAGACCGCGTCCACGCCCTGCTGCTTCATCTTCGACACCAGCGCGGTGTAGTCCTTCTCGCCCGCGGTGTAGGCTTCGTACATCGCTTCGGTCAGGCCGGCGGCGTTCATCGCCTTCTTGGTCTCGTCGGCGATGCCTTTGCCGTACGCGGACTTGTCGTGAAGGATCGCGACCTTCTTGCCCTTGTAGGCCGAGGCGAGGAACTTGCCGGCGACCAGGCCCTGCGCATCGTCGCGCCCGACCACGCGATAGGTGCCCGGACCCGGGCGCTCATCGGTGTACTTCGGGTTGGTCGAGGCAGGCGAGATCTGCACGAGGTTCGCTTCGGCATACACGCGCGAGGCGGGGATCGACGAGCCCGAGCAGAAGTGCCCGGCGATGAACGCCACCTTGTCGCTGACCGCCTTGTTGGCGATCGCCACTGCCTGCTTCGGATCGCAGGCATCGTCGCCGATCACGGCTTCGAGCTTCTTGCCGAGCACGCCGCCCTTCGCGTTGATGTCGGCGATCGCCATCGCCGCGCCCTGCTTGAGCTGCTCGCCGAACGCGGCGTACTGGCCGGACATCGGGCCGTGCACCGCAACCTTGAGCTGCGCCGACGCGGGCAGCGCCACGGCGCCGAGCGCCGTTGCAACAACCGCGCTTACCAATAGCTTCTTCATGGGGTTCCTCCTTGGTGGTACTGGGGGGTGAAACATGTTGGGGTAAAACGGGTGCATTCTACCTATCAACGCGCCGCAAGGCGATCCGGTGGACAGCAGCACCCCGTGGGGGCGGTTCCCGTCGCCCGCAGGCGACGCGTCGAGCCCGCTAGTGCGCCCCTCCCTGCAGGTAGGCGGCCCGTACCTCGTCCTTGGCCAGCAGTTCCGCGCCCGTCCCGGACAGCGTGATCTTGCCGGTGACCATGACGTAGGCGCGGTGCGCCAGACGCAGGGCGTGGTTGGCGTCCTGCTCGACCAGGAACACGGTCAGCCCGTCCTCCTTGTTCAGGGTGCGGATGGTGTCGAAGATCTGCCGCACGATCAACGGGGCGAGCCCCAGGGAGGGCTCGTCCAGCATCAGCATCCGCGGCCGCATCATCAGCGCCCGGGCAATCGCCAGCATCTGCTGCTCGCCGCCCGAGAGGGTGCCGCCGCGCTGATCGCGCCGCTCCTCGAGCCGCGGGAACAGCTTGAACACGCGGGCCAGATCGCGTTCGAAGTCGGCCTTGGGGTTCGCCGCCGAGCCCATCTTGAGGTTTTCGATCACGGTCATGCGCGCGAAGATGCGCCGGCCCTCGGGCGCCTGCCCGATCCCCAGGCCGATGATCTCGTGGGTCGGCATGCGCGAGATTTCCTGCCCCGCGAACAGGATGCTGCCCTCCCGCGGTTGCGGCATGCCGCAGATCGACATCATGAGGGTGGACTTTCCGGCGCCGTTCGCCCCGATCATGGCGACGATCTCGCCCTCGCGCACCTCGAGGTCGACGCCCTTCAGCGCGACGATGCTGCCATAGGCGGCGACCACGTTCTTGACGACGAGCAGCGGCGCGCTCATGCCTCGCCCTCCTGCGCCGCGGCCACCGCTTCGGCCTCCTCCTCGCCAAGATAGGCGGCGATCACTTTCGGGTCGTTGCGGATCTGCTCCGGTGTGCCCTCGGAGATCTTGCGACCGTAGTCGAGCACCACGATGTAGTCGGAAATTTCCATCACCACGCTCATGTCGTGCTCGATCAGGAGCAGCGATACGTCATGCTCGTCGCGGATGTAGCGCAGCAGCTTGTTCAGCTCCTCCGACTCGCGCGCGTTAAGGCCCGCCGCCGGCTCGTCGAGGCAGATCAGCACCGGCTCGGTGCACATGGCGCGCGCGATCTCGAGGCGGCGCTGCGCGCCGTACGGCAACGCGCCGGCCGGGTCGTCGGCGCGATCCTCGAGCCCGATGCGCTCGAGCCAGTACACCGCCTTGCGCACGGCCTCGTCCTCGGCTTTCTTGAAACCGGGCATGCCGACGATGCCGCCGAACGTGTACCAGGAAGCGCGCATCAGGCGGTTGTGCTGCGCCACCAGCAGGTTCTCGAGCAGCGTCATGCCGGCGAACAGGCGAATGTTCTGGAAGGTGCGCGCGATGTGCGCCTTCTCCGCGATACGGAAGCCTTCCATGCGCTCCAGCCCGAAGCTGCGGCCGTTCGGATGGCGCAGCGTGATCGTGCCCGTGGTCGGCCGGTAGAACCCGGTGATGCAGTTGAACGCGGTGGTCTTGCCCGCGCCGTTCGGGCCGATGATCGCGGTGATGTCGCCCTTCTTCGCTGTGAACGACAGCGTGTCGACCGCGAGCAGACCGCCGAAACGCATCGTCAGTTGCTCAACCTGCAGCAGGGGTTCGCTCATCCGCGCCCCTCCCCGATCATGTTGGCGCCGATCGCGCGCCGCTCGCCGCCCACCGTGATCGACGGCTTGCGCTGTGCGATCAGCCCGCGCGGGCGCCACACCATGATCAGCACCATCGCCCCGCCGTAGGCGAGGAGCCGAAATTCCTGCGCCTCGCGGAACACCTCGAACACGCCGATCATCACGGTCGCGGCGATCGCCACGCCCAGCTGCGAGCCCAAGCCCCCGAGCACCACGATGGCGAGGATCATCGCCGACTCGATGAACACGAACGACTCCGGGCTGATGAAGCCCTGGCGCGTTGCGAAAAAGCATCCGGCAATGCCGCCGAACATGGCGCCGATGGCGAAAGCGGTGAGCTTGGTGTTCCTCACGTTGATGCCGAGCGAGCGGCAGGCAATCTCGTCCTCGCGCAGCGCTTCCCAGGCGCGCCCGACCGGCAGGCGGCGCAGCCGCAGCGTCACCCAGTTGGTGAGCAGCGCCAGCCCGAAGATCACGTAATACAGAAAGATGATGCGGTGCATCGGGTCGTATTCGAGGCCGAAGAAGGCGTGGAACGAGCCCTCGTCGATGGGCGAGAACTGCAGCCCGAACAGGCTCGGGCGCGGGATGTTCGACAGGCCGTCCGGCCCGCCGGTGAACTGGTACCAGTTGAGCAGCACGATGCGGATCATCTCGCCGAAGGCGAGCGTCACGATCGCGAGGTAATCGCCGCGCAGGCGCAGCACCGGAAAGCCGAGCAGGATGCCCCAGAACGCGGCGAGCAGCCCGGCGATCGGAAGCGCGATCCAGAACGTGAAGTCGAAGTGGATCGCGAGCAGGGCAAACGAATAGGCGCCGACGGCATACTACGCGACGTAGCCCAGGTCGAGCAGGCCGGCGAGCCCGACGACGATATTCAGGCCCCAGCCGAGCATCACGTAGGTGAGC
>JBFKUL010000133.1:0-7773 GCA_041635755.1 Burkholderiales bacterium
GCCGTAGCGCTGGCTCGACCAGAGCACCAGCTCCTCGGCAAAGCGCGACAGGTGCAGCATGATGAGCGACGCGCAGGCGCAGAACTCGATCGCGAAGTCGCGATCGGAGACGGCGTCGAGCGAGTTCTCGCACAGACCGTCGAATCCGAGCTCGCGCGCGACGTGCTCGCGGTCGATCGGGAACGTCGTCCCGGCCAGCGCCGCAGCGCCAAGCGGCAGCCGGTTGACGCGCTTGCGGCAGTCCGCGAGCCGGTCGCGGTCGCGCTGGAACATCTCGACGTACGCGAGCAGGTGGTGGCCGAAGGTGATCGGCTGCGCCACCTGAAGGTGGGTGAAGCCCGGCATCACCGTCGCTGCGTGGCGCTCGGCCTGCTCGATCAGGTTGAGCCCCAGCCGGCCAAGCAACGCGCGCAATGCGTCGATTTCGACGCGCAGCCACAGCCGCACGTCCGTGGCGACCTGGTCGTTGCGCGAACGCGCGGTGTGCAGGCGCTTGCCCGGATCGCCGATGAGCGCGGTGAGCCGGCGCTCGATGTTTAGGTGCACGTCCTCGGCCTCGAGGGACCACTCGAAGCTTCCGGCATCGATTTCGCGGCGCACGGTCTGCATGCCGCGCTCGATGGCCGCCAGGTCGCCCTTCGCCAGAACGCCGCAGGCCGCGAGCATGCGCGCGTGCGCGAGCGACGCATCGATATCGTAGGGGGCGAGGCGCTTGTCGAAGGACACCGAAGCCGTGAAGCGCTTGACCAGCTCGTCCACCGGCTCGCCGAAGCGGCCCGACCACGGTTCTGCGCCGGCCGCCGCGCGGCCTGAGGGCTTGCGCGGCGCCGCGCGGCTAGCGCGGGGCGGCCGCTTTGAAGCGGGAGGGGCCATGGGGCATACTGGGTGCGCGCGGCACGCGGTTGTCGTGACGCGGGGGTGAGAGGATCGGAACTCCGCCTCTTCCCTGTGCCGCGGCGTGCGATGACAAGTATAAAGCAAAACGACACTCCGGACGCTCTACCGGACTTCCGCAACCTCGGCGTCGTCGCGCGCATTCTGATTGCAGTGAACCTGATGGCGCTCGCGGCGGCGCTGTACTCGGCGACCGGCTGGATGCACGCGCGCGATCGATTCGTCGAGGCCGCGGCCCTGGTCGAGCCGATGCTGCTGACGATCGTGCTGGTGCTGTACATCGTGGCGCCACGCTTGCAACGGATGAACTATCTAGCGGGCTGCGCAGCGGTGCTCGCGGTCGCGCTGCTTTTCGCCCTCGCGACGCATACTTACTGGGCGCGCTCCGAGGCGCTCGCCTCGGGCCTCGGGCGCACGCTCGTGTTGACCGCCATCGCGGTGGCGCTGCTGCTCGGCTACTTCCGGCTGCGTGCCCGCGCCTACTCGCCGGCGCTCGCCGAGGCGCGGCTGCAGGCGTTGCAGGCGCGAATCCGGCCGCACTTCCTGTTCAACAGCCTGAATGCAGTGCTGTCGGTCATCCGACGCGACCCGCGCCGAGCCGAGCGCGCGCTGGAGGATCTGGCGGACCTGTTCCGCACGCTGATGTCGGACGCTCGCCAGTTCGTACGCCTGGCCGACGAGATCGCACTGCTCGAGCGCTACGCGAGCCTCGAGCAGCTGCGCCTGGGCGACAGGTTGCGCGTGGCCTGGGAGATCGACGCTGCACCGTCGGACGCGCTGCTGCCGCCGCTTGTGCTGCAGCCGCTCCTGGAGAATGCTGTGTATCACGGCATCGAGCCCGGCACCGGCATCGGCGAGGTCCTGGTGCACGTCGAGCGTCGCGGCGATCGAGTTCTTGCGCGCATCGAGAACCCCTACCACCCCGAGCACCAGCACCGCGCCGGCAACCGCATGGCCCTCGAGAACATCCGTGAGCGGCTGATGCTGTTCTTCGACGCCGAGGCGCGCATCGAGACTCGCGTCGTCGACGGCCGGTTTCGGGTCGAGATCGAGATGCCGTATCGTACCGAGCGCGGCCCCGCATCGTGAGTCCATTGCGCATCTTCATCGCCGACGACGAGGCGCCAGCGCGCGAGCGATTGCGCGAGCTGCTCGATGATATTGCCGGCGAGGTTCCGAGCGAGGTCGTGGGCGAGTCCCGCAACGGCGTCGAGACCGTAGAGCGCGTGCCGGGGAGCGGCGCCAACGTGGTGCTGCTCGACATCCAGATGCCGGGTATCGGGGGTATCGAGGTTGCACGCCATCTTTCGCGTCTGCCGGACGGTCCGGCGGTGGTGTTCGTCACCGCGCATGATCGGCACGCGGTGGAGGCTTTTGAGCTGAATGCACTCGATTACCTGCTGAAGCCAGTGCGGGCGCCGCGCCTGGCTGCGGCGCTGAAGAAGGCGCAGAGCGCAGGACCGCCGGCCGCCGCGAATCTCGAGCGGGCCGATGCACGCGCCCGCGAGTACCTTCCGGTGAGCGAGCGCCACCGCATCGTGCTGGTGCCGGTCGCCGAGGTGCTCTTTCTGAAGGCAGAGCAGAAGTACGTGACTTTGCGCACCCGCGAACGGGAATTCCTGGTCGAGGAATCGCTTGTTTCGCTCGAGCAGGAGTTCGCCGACCGGTTCGTGCGTGTGCACCGCAACTGCCTGGTGGCGCGCGCCGCCATCCGCGGCTTCGAGCGCGCCGCCGCCGGGGACGAAGAGGCGCACTGGCTGGTGAAGCTTGAGGGCCTTTCCGAGGGCCTGGCCGTCAGCCGGCGCCAATGGCCGACGCTGCGCGCCCTGGTGGCCGACAAATAGTTACGAATGCTTAGGGCGTAGCGCGGCGCAGCCGCACGCGCGCCTGCTCGAGCCGCCGATCGAGCAGGCCCTGATAGAGGTCGGGCACGGTCAGACCGACCAGCGGGTCGGCGAGCGTTTCGCCGCGGGCGTCAAAGAAACCAAGCGTCGGAGTCAACCTGGCGCGATGCGCGAGCGCGAACGCGTGGTGCGTGCTCGCCCGTCCGGAAAAATCGGCAAGGCTCGCGGCACTGGTGATGTCGACCTCGACCAAGTGAAGTCGTGGATGAGCGCCCGCGGCGGCCATCGGATCGAGGTAGTCGCGCTTGGCGCGCTCGCAATATGGGCAATCGGGTTGCGTGAACAGCACGACCAGCGGTGCGCCGGCGGCATTTGCGGCGCGCGCCGCCGCGGCGAGATCAAGCGCTTGCGCGGGGCGGGCGCCGGGAGCAGGCTGCACCAGGGCGCATGTTAGTATTAACAACACTGCGCCTCGAGCGGACCAACTCCGCAAAGAGCACCTTTCCCGCATTACCCTCATCGAATGACTTCCCCCGCGGCGCGCCCGGAGCGCGTAGTGATTGCCACGCGTCGCAGCCGGCTGGCGCTGTGGCAGGCCGAGCACGTCAGGACGCGTCTGAGCCAATTGTATCCCCGGCTCGAAGTAGAGCTGCTCGCGCTCTCGACGCGCGGCGACGAGCTGCTGGAGATGCGCCTGGACAAGGCCGGCGGCAAGGGGCTATTCGTCAAGGAGCTCGAGAACGCGCTTGCCGACGGGCGCGCCGATCTGGCGGTGCACTCGATGAAGGACGTGCCGATGGACCTGCCGCACGGCTTCGCGCTGCCGGTGATCAGCGTGCGCGAGGACCCACGCGACGCGTTTGTCTCCAATCGATATCGGAACCTCGCCGAGCTGCCGGCGGGTGCGGTGCTCGGAACGTCGAGCCTGCGCCGTGCGGCCCAGATCGCGGAGCGCAACCCGCAGATCGAGATTCGCATGCTGCGTGGAAACGTCGATACGCGTCTCGCCAAGCTCGATCGCGGCGAATACGATGCCGTGCTGCTCGCCGCGGCGGGCCTGAAGCGGCTCGGTCTCGAGGGGCGCATTCGCTCGCTGCTCGGGGTCGAGGAGAGCCTGCCGGCGGCCGGGCAGGGCGCGCTCGGCATCGAATGTCGCGCCGGGCGGCCGGAGATCGAAACGCTGGTGGCACCCCTCGCGGACGCGTCTGCCGCGGCATGCGTGCGCTCGGAGCGCGCGGTCAATCGCGCGCTCGGCGGCAACTGCTCCATACCGCTCGGCGCATACGCCGAGCACGATGCAAAAGGCATGCTCCATCTGCGGGCGCTGGTCGCGTCGCCCGACGGCCGCCGGGTGGCGCGCGCCGAGTGTCGCGGCGCGGCCGCCGAGCCGGAGGCACTCGGCACCCAGGCGGCCGAGGTGCTCAAGGCGCGGGGTGCGCTCGAAATCCTCGCGGCGCTCGCGTGACGGCCGATCCCGCGCGCGGCGAAACGCCGCTCGCCGGCCGCGGCATCGTGGTGACGCGGCCACGCGAGCAGGCGCAGGCGCTGGCGTCGCTGATCGAGACTGCTGGCGGGACGCCTTTCGTGTTTCCGGCGATCGAAATCCAGGACCTGCCCGAATCCCGCATGGTGCTCGAATTGATCGCGAAGCTTGAGCAGTTCGACCTGGCGGTGTTCATCAGCCCCAGCGCAGTGCACAAGGCGATGAACCTCATTCACGCGCGGCGGGGCGCGGCGCCCTGGCCGCCGGGTCTGCGCGTGGCGGCAATCGGCCGCGGCAGCCGGCGTGAGCTCGAGCGTCACGGGATTTCGGGTGTGATCGCGCCTGCGGCCCACGCCGACAGCGAAGCATTGCTCGCATTGCCCCAGCTGAGCGACATGGCAGGCCGCCGAGTGGTGGTTTTTCGCGGTGACGGCGGTCGGGAGCTGCTCGGCGACGCCCTGAAGGCGCGAGGCGCGCAGGTCGAGTATGCGGAATGCTATCGTCGGGTGCGGCCGCGCGCCGACAGCGGGCCGCTGTTGGCGGCGTGGGCGCGCGGCGCGGTGCATGCGGTGACCGTGTCATCCTCCGAAGGCCTTGCCAACCTGTACGACATGCTCGGCAAGCTGGGTCAGCAGTGGCTGCGCACCACGCCAGTGTTCGTACCCCATCCCCGCGTTGCCGAGGAGGCCGCAAGACTGGGTGTGCGCGAGGCACCTCTGGCTGGCCCGGGCGATACCGAGATGCTCGCAAGTCTGGTTGCATACTTTCGTCGCGCGAAGTAAAAGGATCAGATATGGACACCACCGACAAGAAAGACACCCCCGCGAGCGGCGCTGCAGAAGGCGAGCCGGTGGAGCAGAGCTCCACGGCCCGGCCGGAAACACCGAGCGAGCCCGAGGAGAGGGCGCCGCCGCGCGAACGGCGCTCCGGCGGCGCAATCGGAATCATCGCGTTGCTGCTCGCCCTGCTCTCGCTCGCGGCGGTCGCGTGGCACTGGAACGAGACACGCACCCGCATCGGCAGCACGCAGGAGGAGCTGGCAAAGCGGCTGCGCGACCTGGAAACCGAGGGCCGCGGCGCGCGCTCGCTCGCGCGCGAGGCACAGGAAATCGCGCGCGACATGCAAGGTAAGGTGACGCAGCTCGATACCCGACTGAGCGAGTCGCAAAGTCAGCAGCTTGCGCTCGAGGCGCTCTACCAGGAGCTCTCGCGCAACCGCGACGAATGGCAGCTCGCGGAGATCGAGCAAGTGCTGGCCATCGCTTCGCAGCAGCTGCAGCTCTCGGGCAACGTGCGCGCGGCGCTGCTCGCGCTGCAGCTCGCCGAGGCGCGCCTGGAACGCGGCGATCGGCCTCAGTTCGTACCGGTACGCCGGGCGCTCGCGCGGGACATCGAGCGCCTGAAGGCGCTGCCAGTGCTCGACCTGCCGGGCATGGTCCTGAAGCTTGATGCGCTGGTGTCGATCGTGGACGAGCTGCCGCTGGCATTCGAGGAGCGCATCGAGCGCACTCCGGTCGAGACGCCGGCTGCGACTCCGGAATCGGCGGCGGCGAAGGCGCGCAACATGCTGGCGCAGCTCGGGACCGAGATCTGGGGCGAGCTCAAGCAGCTCGTGGTGGTGCGTCGGGTGGACGCGCCCGAGCCTCCGCTGATCGCGCCGACGCAATCGTATTTTTTGCGCGAGAACCTGCGGCTGAGGCTGCTCGGCGCTCGAGTGTCGCTGCTGACGCGTAACGAGGCGGCCTATCGCGAAGATCTTCGGGCGGCGCAGGGGTGGATTCAGCGTTACTACGACACGCGCTCCAAGAAGACCACGGAGGTGCAGGCGCAACTCAAGACGCTCGCATCGGCCCCCCTCAATCTCGAGGTGCCGTCGATCACCGAGAGCCTTGAGGCCGTACGCGGGTTCAAGTCGCGCCGCGAGCGCGGCTCCTGAACGCGGCGCTCGGGAGAGGAATATGAGGGGGCTAATCTGGCTGCTAGTGATCGTTGCCGCGGCCGTGGCGCTCGCGCTCTTCGGCCGATCGGTCGAGGGCTACGTGCTGCTCGTCTACCCGCCCTACCGGGTCGAGGTGTCGCTGCTTTTCTTCGGCGTGCTGGCGCTCGCCGCGTTTGCCGCGCTTTACTTCCTGTCGCGCATGATGTTTCAGACGCTTGCCATCCCCGGGCAGGTGCGCGCCTTTCGCGCCCGCCGTCGCGGCACGCGTGCGCAACTTGCGTTGATCGCGGCCCAGCAGGCGTACTTCGAGGGGCGCTACGCCCGCGTCGAGAAGGAGGCCGGCCGGGCGATCGAGCTCGGCGCAAACCCGGGCGTCGCGACGCTGCTTGCGGCGCGCGCGGCGCACCATCTGCGCGAGTTCGCGCGCCGTGACCACTGGCTCGAGCGTGCCGCGCAGACCGGCGATTCGATGCAGGTGGCGCGTCTGGTGACGCGCGCCGAGCTGGCGCTGGACGAGCGCGATTTCGTGGCGGCGCGCAGCGCGCTGCGCGAGTTGCAGGATCTCGGGCCAAAGCACATCGCTACGCTTCGGATGATGCTGCGTGCCGAGCGCGGCGCGGGCCACTGGGAGGAGGTGCTGCGCCTGGCGACGCTGCTTGCCAAGCGCGATGCAATCTCTCCGGCGGTGGCCGAGGACTACAGGATGCAGGCGTACGTGGAGTTGCTTGCGCGCGACGCAGGGGACCGCAAGGCGTTCGAGGCGCGCTGGAAGCAAATCCCGGCGCGCGAGCAGGCCCATCCGAGGCTGGCCGCCGCCGCCGCACGCCATGCGGGTGCCGTGGGCGCCGCGACGCTGGCGCGCGAAATCATCGAAAAGGGATTGGCCGCCGAATGGGGCGCGCCGCTGGTGATGCTCTACGGTGAGCTGCCGCCGCTCGAGGCGGACGCGCGGGCCACGGAAGCCCGCATTCGCATCGAGCGCGCCGAGAAATGGTTGCGCAACCGTGCGGAAGACCCACAGCTGCTCGCGACGCTCGGCCGGCTGTGCATGCAGGCCGAGCTTTGGGGCAAGGCGCAAAGCTATCTGGAGGCGAGCCTGTCCTTCGACGAAACGCGTGGCGCGCACCTCGAGCTTGCGCGCCTCGCCGAGCGACATGGCCGTCCCGCTGACGCGCAACGCCACCTGAGGCGCGCGGCTGAATTGCCCTAGATCGCAGGACAGGAACAGGGGAACCTGACGGTTCCCCCGTACCCCTCGGGGCCTCGACCCCGGGGGCGTCCCCAGGATAGGAGCAGGGGAACCTGACGGTTCCCCCGTACTCCCTCCCTAATTCTTGTTGCGGGACGGTCTCGGAGTCGCGTGCGGAGGTTAGTGCTCGGGGCCGTCGCGGGTTCGGCGGAAGAGGCGGCGTTCCGTGGCTACCAGTCGCGAGGGCGGAGGAAGTCGCGGTAGAGCGCTTCCTCCGGGGAGCCGATCTCGGGCTTCCAGTCGTAGCGCCAGGCCACGCGCGGCGGCAGCGACATCAGGATCGACTCGACGCGGCCGCCCGATTGCAGGCCGAACAGCGTGCCACGGTCGTAGACAAGATTGAATTCGACGTAGCGTCCGCGCC
>JBFKUL010000134.1:0-7748 GCA_041635755.1 Burkholderiales bacterium
CAACGATTCGCTCTCGATGTACCCCGACCAGTCGCTGTACGCGGTCTCGAGCGTGCCCACGGTCGTCAAGCGCATCAACAACGCGCTGTTGCGTGCCGACCAGATCCAATGGATGGAGCGCAAAGGCGACATCGACTTCCTGGCGCCGATCGTGGCCGACGCGGAATCCGGCTTCGGCGGGGTGCTGAACGCCTTCGAGCTGATGAAGGCCATGATCGATGCCGGCGCCGCGGGCGTGCACTACGAAGACCAGCTCGCCTCGGTGAAGAAGTGCGGCCACATGGGCGGCAAGGTGCTGGTGCCCACTCAGGAGGCGGTCCAGAAACTCATCGCCGCGCGCCTCGCGGCCGATGTGATGGGCGTGCCGACGGTGCTGCTCGCACGCACCGACGCCGAAGCGGCCGACATCGTGACCAGCGACATCGATGAGAACGACAAGCCGTTCCTTACCGGCGAGCGCACGGCCGAGGGCTTCTACCGCACGAAGAAAGGCTTCGATCAGGCGCTCTCCCGCGGCATCGCCTACGCCGAGGTCGCCGACATGGTGTGGTGCGAGACCGGCACGCCGGATCTCGAGTTCGCACGCAAGTTCGCCGAGGGCGTGCGCCGGAAGTACCCCAACAAGATGCTCGCCTACAACTGCTCGCCCTCGTTCAACTGGAAGCGCAACCTCGACGATGCCACCATCGCGAAGTTCCAGCGCGAGCTCGGCGCCATGGGCTACAAATTCCAGTTCATCACGCTGGCAGGCTTCCATTCGCTCAATTACTCGATGTTCGAGCTGGCGCACGGCTACGCGCGCAACAACATGACCGCCTTCGTCGAGCTGCAGCAGAAGGAGTTCGCCGCCGCCGAGAAAGGCTTCACCGCGGTCAAGCACCAGCGCGAGGTCGGCACCGGCTATTTCGACGAGGTGACGCAGGTCGTGACCGGCGGCAAGACCTCCACCACGGCGCTGCACGGCTCGACCGAGGACGATCAGTTCTTTGACGAGCAGGGCAAGGCCGGCACGCAGAAAAAGGCCGCGGTCGCCTGACGGCGAGCGGCGCGGTCGCTGGGCCGCGCCGCGCCTTGCGAACCATGACCGCCGGCCGCATCGCCTCCGTCGCCCCGCTCTCCGCCGAGGTTGCCGAGCGCGGCCAGACCGCAACGGCGATCGCGCGCGCGATCCTGGCAGGCTTCGATCGGCACTACGGGTTGTTCCGCGAGGCCGCGACGCGGGCGCGCAAACTCTTCGAGCGCGCCGACTGGAAGGCAATGCGCGAGCTTTCGCGCGAGCGCATCACGATGTACGACCTGCGCGTCGAGGAGACCGTTCGACGCATCGTTTCGGATTTCGCGCAGGCGCAAACCGACGAGTCGCTGTGGCCGGCGATCAAGCTCGCATACATCGGCCTGCTTCACGAGCACAAGCAGCCCGAGTGCGCCGAGACGTTCTACAACTCGGTCGCCTGCCAGGTACTGCACCGGCGCTACTACCGCAACGAGTTCATTTTCTGGCGTCCGGCCGTCGCGACCGAGCATCTGGAGGGCGATCAGCCAACCTATCTCAGCTTCTATCCTCGCGGCGGCACCGGCCTGCGTGCGACGCTGCGGCGTATCGCGACCCGCTTCGGGCTGGTGAATCGTTACGAGGACCTCGAGCGCGATCTGCGCTCGCTGGTGCACGCCCTGCGCGCGCACTTTCCGCGCCCCGCGCGCGCGCAGCCGAACCTGCAGATCCAGGTGCTGCGCGAGCCGTTCTTTCGCAACAAGGCCGCCTATATCGTCGGCAAGGTGATCAACGGCCACCGCGAGACGCCCTTTGCAGTTCCGCTGCTGCTCAACGAGCGCCGCGAGCTCTACATCGACGCACTGCTGCTCGAGTCCGATGCCCTGCAGATCCTGTTTTCGTTCGCGCGCGCCTACTTCCTGGTCGACATGGAGGTGCCGGCGGCCTACGTGTCGTTCCTGCGCACGCTCATGCCGCGCAAGCCGCGCGCCGAGATGTACATGGCCGTGGGCCTGCAAAAACAGGGCAAGACGCTCTTCTACCGCGACCTGCACTACCATCTGAAGCATTCGTCGGACAACTTCGTCACCGCGCCCGGCATCAAGGGCATGGTGATGCTGGTGTTCACCCTGCCCTCCTTTCCCTACGTGTTCAAGGTGATCCGCGACCGCTTTGCGCCCCCCAAGGAAATGGACCGCCAGACGGTCCAGGACAAGTACCAGCTGGTGAAGATGCACGACCGGGTCGGGCGCATGGCCGACACGCTCGAGTACTCGCTGGTAGCGCTGCCGGTCGAGCGTTTCGATGCGAAGCTGCTCGAGGAGCTGAAGCGCGAGGCCGAATCCTCGGTCGAGTTCGAGGGCGACCAGATCGTCATCAAGCACATGTATATCGAGCGGCGCATGACCCCGCTCAACATCTACCTCGAGGAGGCGCGGCGCGAGGGCGACGACGAGCGCGTGCACCAAGCGCTCATCGAGTACGGCGACGCCATCAAGGAGCTCGCCGGCGCCGACATCTTCCCCGGCGATATGCTGCTCAAAAACTTCGGCGTCACGCGCCACAATCGCGTGGTGTTCTACGACTACGACGAAATCGCGCCGATGGCCGAGTGCAATTTCCGCCGCATCCCGCCGCCCCGCAGCATCGAGGACGAGATGGCGGCCGAGCCCTGGTACTCGGTTGGGCCGCACGACGTCTTCCCCGAGCAGTTCGAGCATTTCCTCGTCGCCGATCCGAAGATGCGCGCGATCTTTCTCGAGACGCACCGCGAGCTCACCGATCCGGCCTTCTGGCGCGCCAAGCAGGTGCGCATCGAGAAAGGCGACCAGGAGGACGTGTTTCCCTACCCGGAGGTAGCGCGCTTCAAGCGCTAGAGCGCCGGCGGCCAAACGCCGCGACGAGCGGGTCCGCGTCCCAGCCCCTCATCGTCCGGAGCGCCGCGCCTGCGGCGCCTGGAAATAGACCGGGCCAGAGGGCCGTGCTAGCGTTTGCGCATGAGAGTCGTCGCGCTCGCGGGCCCTGCTCGAGCGGTGCAGCCGCATCGGCCCGAGCCGCCCCCCGGTGAAGCTCGGCCGCATGGCACGTGCGGCACGTGATATCGCGCCACGCATGAGTCTGCCGTCCGAGGCGCGCGAAGTCATCGACGATGCTCGGGCGTACCTGGAAGTTCGTGCGCTACAGGCCGCGGTCGAGGTAATCTCCGACGGCAGCGAAGCCTTGCGCGGTCACGAGCCGGCCTTGCACCAGGCCATCGAACTGCTTGACGCCTGCTTCTTCGGGCTCTGGGAGGCCGGAGCCGTTGCGGAGGCGACGGCAGCCCTCGAGATCCTCTACCGTTTTGCGCAGGGCCGGCTGTTTGACAGCCGCGGCATAGACGCCACAATTTTCACCCGCTACAAGCGCGCCCTGGTGCTAACAGGGTCATCTCCCACCCCGCTAGACCGATATCATCGGCACGAGAATTTGATTCGGCTGTTCTCGCGCACTCAGAACGTGTCTGGCGAGGTTGCTGAATGCGGCTGCGCGCGCGGCCTGTCCTCGATGGAGCTGTGTCTGTCGATCGAAGCGGACCGGCCGGGGTGGCGCGGCACGGGATTTCACATCTTCGACTCGTTCGAAGGATTGAGCGCACCGCAGGCCGAAGATCGCGACGTGCAGGGCATCAGCGCGCCGGAGGCAAAGCGCATCCTGGGCATGATGCGCCGCGGCAACTTGGCATTCCCGCTCGAGCAGGTTCGAGCGATCTTCTCGAAAACATACCCGGAAGTGGCGTTTCACCCGGGCTGGATTCCCGAGAGCTTCACCGGCTTGCCCGAGCAGCGCTACCGCTTCGTCCACGTCGACGTCGATCTCTATCGGCCTACTCTCGGCGCGTTCACGTACTTCTATCCGCGCCTGGAACAGGGCGGGATGCTGGTCACCGATGATTACAACTGGCCCGGCGCCCGAAAAGCGGTGGACGAGTTCTGCGCGGCGAACGGTGTCGAGGCCCAGCTCACGAACACCAACCAGGCATACCTGATCCGCGCCGCATGAGCGCCGAGGGCGCGCACTGCAGCCGCTATCGCCGCGCGGCGCGTTCACTCCCCACTGATCAAGCGACGTCGCTTGGCGCAGGAGGCGGCGACGGTGGCAGCTCGCGGTACATCGGGCGGTTCTCCGAGAGGTCGAGCCAGCCCTTGATGATGCGGTAGATGATCCACAGCGTATTGGCGAAGGCCACCAGCATGCCGACGAACACGATCCAGGTGAGCCCGGCGAGCGCGTACCACAGCAGCGCGAACCAGAAGGTGCGGATCTGCCAGCGGAAGTGCGATTCGAGCCAGGTGCCGCGCACGTCGTCGAGCTTGACGTAGTTGAGGATGATGGCGACGAGCGCGCTCACCCCGAGCAGGAAGAACCCTGCTTGCAACGCGTAGACGATCGTCGTGATCGTCTTCAGGCGCTCCTCGCGCGTGCGATCGCGTTCCATCTTCACCCTCCTCCGAACTGCGTTTCGGGAACGAACCTAGCGCCGCGCAGCCCCTCCACCCCGGTGCGCGAGCCCCCAGGCCGCACGTGCACGTCGATTGGCGCGCGCTCGCCCGCTCGGCGGACCCGCGGCGCGCTCAGACGATCCCCCCGACCCACGCGCGCAGGTGCCCGATGGGGATCAGAAGCACCTGCAGCGCAATCAGCAGAAACAGCGGCGACAGGTCGATGTTGGCAATCGGCGGGATCAACCGCCGGAACGGGCGCAGGAATGGGCGCGTGAGCGCATCGAACACCGGCGCGAGCGGCGAGTACTGCCCGACCCAGGACAGGATGGCCTGCACGATCACCGCAAAAATCAGGATGTACACGCTGTAGCGCAGCAGGTCGACAAAGGCGAGCGCGGCGAGCCCGGCAAGCGCGCTGCCGAGGGCCGGGCCAAGCTCGGCGCCGCGCAGCGATAGGAGCACATACATGCCCACCCCCTGCACCAGCCATGCCGCGACCCCGGTGGCGAGGTCGAGCCCGGCGAGCGGCGGCACGATGCGCCGCGCGGGACGCACGATCCAGTCCGTGGCGACGATCACGAGCTCGCCGATCTGGGTGCGAAACGGTACGCGCAGCCACTGGAAATGAAAGCGCGCGAGCAGCAGGAACACCAGGATTGCAGCGGCGGTGTCGATCAGGAATTCGGCGATCTGCTCGAACATGGCCTCAGTCGCGCTCGCGCGATTCGGTGCAACGGTCGCGATGGTCGCACAGATTGCCGCTCACTTGCCGTCCTCGCCGAGCTGCGCGCCGAGTTCGGCACCGCGCCGGCTTGCCGCCTCGAGCGCGCGCGCGAAGCGCTCGGCGAGCTGCTCCTGCGCGAACACCTTGAGCGCAGCCTCGGTGGTGCCGCCCTTAGAAGTGACCCGCTCGCGCAGGGTGGCGGGCGGCTCACTGCTTTGCGCCGCGAGCTTGGCCGCGCCGAGCACCGTCTGCAGCGCGAGCTTGCGAGCCACCTCGGGCGCGAGCCCCAGCCGTTCGCCCGACGCGGCAAGCTGCTCGATGAACCAGAACACGTAGGCCGGACCACTGCCCGAGACCGCCGTCACCGGATCGAGCAGCGCTTCCTCGTCCACCCATACGAACTCGCCCACCGCGCCCAGGACGGTCTCGGCGCGCCTGCGCTCCTCGGCGCTCACCGCGGGCAGGGCGTAGAGCGCCGCGATGCCCTCGCCGATCAGCGCCGGCGTGTTCGGCATGCAGCGCACCATCCGGTCATGACCGCCGAGCCAGCGTGACAGGTCGGCCAGACGCAGGCCCGCCGCGATACTGACCACGAGCTTTCCCGAGACACCGGCATTGAGCGAGGCGAGCGCAGTCTTCATGTCCTGGGGCTTGACCGCGAGCAGCAGTGTGTCGGCCTGGTGCGTGGCCGCGTCCGGCGACGTGCTGACTCGCACGTTGTGCTGCGCGACGAGCTTCTCGCGCGCGGCGTCGTTCACCTCGATCACCGAGATCGCGCGCCGGTCGAAGCCGCGCGCAATCAGCCCGCCGATCAGCGCGCCGGCCATGTTGCCGCCGCCGAGGAACGCGATCTTCACGCCGCGCCTCCCGCCTTCGGACGCTCGCCGAAGATCGCGGTGCCGACGCGTACGATCGTCGCGCCTTCGGCGATCGCCGCCTCAAGGTCCGCCGACATGCCCATCGAAAGTGAATCGAGCGCGAAACCCTGCGAGCGCAGCCGCTCGAACAGCGCGCGAAGTGCTGCGAAGCCGGAGCGCTGCCGGGACGCGTCATCGGTCGGCTCGGGAACGGCCATCAGCCCCCGCAGGTGCAGCCGCGGCAGGCGCGACACCTCGCCCACGAGCGCCTCCGCGGCCTGCGGCGCGATGCCCGACTTCGAGGATTCGCCCGAGATGTTCACTTGGATCAGCACCGCCAAGGGCGAGAGTTCGGCGGGGCGCTGATCGGAGAGGCGCTGCGCGATCTTCGCGCGCTCGAGGCTGTGCACCCACGCGAAGCGCTCGGCGACGATGCGCGTCTTGTTGCTCTGCAAGGGCCCGACGAAATGCCACTCGAGCGCACGGGCGCGTGTGTCGCCGAGGAATTCCGTCACAGATTGCATCTTGTCGAGCGCTTCCTGTGCATAGTTCTCACCGAACGCATTCTGCCCGGCGCGCGCGGCCTCGGCGACCGCCGCTGCGCTCTGTGCCTTGGAGACGGCAAGCAGCGTAATCGCCGACGGATCGCGACCGGCGCGTGCGGCGGCGCGCGCAATGCGCATTTTTACAGCTTGCAAATTACCACCAATAGACGCCATAATTTTCTGAATATGCGGGAATTTCAGCGCACAGAGCACCCTCTCGGAGGATTGTAATGGATCTCACCGAACTGCTTGCCTTCGTCGTCAAGAACAAAGCGTCGGATCTGCATCTGTCCTCCGGCCTGCCGCCGATGATCCGCGTGCACGGCGACGTGCGCCGCATCAACGTCCCCTCGCTCGAGCACCAGCAGGTGCACGCGATGATCTACGACATCATGAACGATGGGCAGCGCAAGTTCTACGAAGAAAACCTCGAGTGCGATTTCTCCTTCGCGGTGCCGAACCTGGCGCGCTTCCGGGTCAACGCCTTCGTGCAGCAGCGGGGCGCGGCCGCGGTGCTGCGGACCATCCCGACCAAGGTGCTGTCGCTCGAGGAGCTGAAGGCGCCCAAGATCTTCACCGAGATCGCCGACCAGCCGCGCGGCATCGTGCTGGTGACCGGGCCCACCGGCTCCGGCAAAAGTACCACGCTCGCGGCCATGGTGAACTACATCAACGAGAACGAGGCCGGCCACATCCTCACCATCGAGGACCCGATCGAGTTCGTGCACGAATCGAAGAAGTGCCTGATCAACCAGCGCGAGGTCGGTCCGCACACGCTGTCCTTCTCGAACGCGCTGCGCTCGGCGCTGCGCGAGGACCCGGACGTGATCCTGGTGGGCGAGATGCGCGACCTGGAGACGATCCGGCTGGCGCTCTCGGGCGCGGAGACGGGCCACCTGGTGTTCGGCACGCTGCACACGTCGTCCGCCGCCAAGACCATCGACCGCATCGTCGACGTGTTTCCGGCGGCCGAGAAGGAGATGGTGCGCGCGATGCTTTCGGAGTCGATCCGCGCGGTGATCTCGCAAACGCTGCTCAAGACCAAGGACGGCTCGGGGCGGGTGGCGGCGCACGAAATCATGATCGGCACCCCCGCGATCCGCAACCTGATCCGCGAGAACAAGATCGCGCAGATGTACTCGGCGATCC
>JBFKUL010000135.1:0-7717 GCA_041635755.1 Burkholderiales bacterium
AGGGCCGCTCGTTGCGGGCGCCCTGGTGGTTTTTGGGCTGGAGCAGGACCGTCGTCCCGCGGCGCCCCGACTTGGCTTTTCGCTGGGGACGCTGTTCCCGCTTGGCGCCTGGCGGCGGGTACTCGCGATTCGCGCTGCGGCAGGCTACACGCTAGGCTACGCGGCGCACTGCGTCGAGCTGTTCGGCTCGCGCGGCTGGATTGTCGCTTTTCTGGCATTTTCGGCAGGCCTGCACGCGGGCGGGGAGAGCTTTCCCTGGAATCTCGCGGCGCTCGCGGCGGTGGTGAACCTGCTCGCGGTGCCCGCTTCGATCGTCGGCAACGAAATGGCGCTGCGCATCGGCCGGCGGCGCTGGATCCTCATGGTGATGAGCGCCTCGGGCTCCTGCGGCATCCTGCTTGCGTTCGCCGCGCCGCTTCACTGGGCGCTGGTTTTTGCGCTGCTGCTCGTTTACTCGATGCTCGTGATGGGCGAGTCGGCGACGCTTACCGCGGGGTTGGTGGCCACGGTGCCGCAGGAGCTGCGCGGCGCGGCGATGGGCCTTTACTCGCTCGCCGGCTTCGCCGGTGGAATGCTCGGCCCGATCGTTTTCGGCGCGGCCCTCGATGCGGGAGGCGGCGCGGACAACACCCTGGCCTGGGCGCTGGGCTATGCGGCAATCGGCGCCGGCTGCCTTTCGGCGGCGCTCGTCGTGCGCCTGTTCGGTCGACGGGGCGCAGCGTAAACTGTGCGGCCATAACGATAGTCGGCGCACCACTGCGAGGAGGGGAGATGGAGCACATCTGGCTGAAGAGCTATCCCAAGGGCGTTCCGGCGGAAATCCGCATCGACGAGTACAAATCGCTCGGCGACCTGTTCGACAAGAACGTCAAGCAGTACGCCGAACGCTCCGCCTATCACAACATGGGCAAGGAGATCACCTTCGGCGAGCTGGACCGCCTGTCGCGTGATTTCGGCGCTTGGCTGCAGTCAAAGGGTCTCGCCAAGGGCACGCGCGTGGCGATCATGATGCCCAACTGCCTGCAGTACCCGGTGGCGCTGTTCGGCACGCTGCGCGCCGGCTACACGGTGGTCAACGTCAACCCGCTGTACACCGCGCGCGAGCTCGAGCACCAGCTGCGGGACTCGGGCGCCGAAGTGATCGTGATCATCGAGAACTTCGCGCATGTGCTCGAGCAAGTGCTCGCCAAGACGCCGGTGAAGCACATCGTGGTGACCTCGCTCGGCGAGATGCTCGGGCTGAAGGGCCTGATCGTGAATTTCGTGGTGCGCAGCGTGAAGAAAATGGTGCCGCCCTTCGAGCTGCCGAACGCCCAGCGCTGGAAAACGGTGCTCGCCGAAGGCGCCGGCAAGGAGTTGAAGCGCGTCGAGACCGGGCACGACGACATCGCTTTTTTGCAGTACACCGGCGGCACCACGGGCGTATCGAAGGGCGCAGTTTTGCTTCATCGCAACATGCTCGCCGCGCTGATGCAGTACAAGGCCTGGCTCAATCCGGCGATAGACGAGACGCCGCCCCGGATCATCACCGCGCTTCCCCTGTACCACATCTTCTCCCTCACGGTGAACGCGCTCAACATGATGGTGGTGGGCGGCTGCAACGTGCTGATCACGAACCCGCGCGACATCCCCGGATTCGTCAAGGAGCTCGGCAAACACCGCTACACCATCATCACCGGCGTCAACACGCTGTTCAACGCGTTGCTGCATCATCCGGATTTCGCCAAGCTTGATTTCTCGGCGCTCAAGCTTTCGCTGGGCGGCGGCATGGCGGTGCAGAAAGCGGTAGCAGACAAATGGCGGCAGGTCACCGGCACGACGCTGATCGAGGGCTATGGCCTGACCGAGACGGCGCCTTCGGCGACCGCCAATCCGCTCGATCTCAAGGCCTTCAGCGGATCGATCGGCGTGCCGTTGCCCTCGACCGAGATCGTGATCCGGGATGACGACAACAAGGACGTGCCGCTCGGCCAGCCCGGCGAAATCTGCATCAAGGGCCCGCAGGTGATGAAGGGCTACTGGAAGCGCGACGACGAGACCGCCAAGGTGATGACGCCGGACGGGTTCTTCCGCTCGGGCGACATCGGCATCATGGACGAGAAGGGCTTCACCCGTATCGTCGATCGCAAGAAGGACATGATTCTGGTCTCGGGCTTCAACGTGTACCCGAACGAAGTCGAGCAGGTGGCGGCGATGCACCCGGGCGTGCTCGAGTGCGCCGCGATCGGCGTGCCCGACGAGCACTCGGGCGAGGTGGTCAAGCTCTTCGTGGTGAAGAAGGATCCTTCCCTCACCGAGCAGGCGGTGATGGAGTTCTGTAAGAAGGAGCTCACCGGCTACAAGCGGCCCAAGTTCGTCGAGTTCCGCAAGGAGCTGCCCAAGACCAACGTCGGCAAAATCCTGCGACGGGCGCTGCGCGACGAGCCGAAATAGCGCGGATGCGGACCGGCCGCCGACGGGCCGTTCCGCTTGCGCGCGCAGGTGCCGGGGCGGATAGAATCGGCGCTCCTCGCTATCGCGGGGCGTGACGCGCGCCCCGCGCATCGAAATTGAGCCCGCAAACCAATCTCCTTCGCGGCCTGGGCTGGGCCGCGGTGTGCATCCTGTCCTGGGCACCGATGTTCTCGGTCGCCAAGCGCACGCTGCCGGTGGTCGATGCCTTTGCGCTCGGAACGGTGCGATATGCCATCGGCGCGCTGCTGTTCCTCGCCATCCTCGCGCTCGTCGAAGGACGCTCCGCACTGTCCTACGAAGGGCGCTTTGCGCGCGCGGCGATATCGGGGGTGATGGGCATCACCGGCTTCAACGTGCTGGTGTGGTACGGGCTGACCTATACGCGGCCAGAGCATGCCGCGATCATCATGGCGCTGCAGACCCCGCTCATTGCGCTCGCGGTGTGGACGGCCTACGGTCAGCGCCCGGCGCGTTTTACCCTAGGTTGCGTGGGCGTGGCGATCGTCGGGGTGCTGCTGGTGGTGACCAAGGGCGACCCCCTGCGCGCGCTCACGGAGATGGTGCAGGGTGGGGCATTGCTCGGCGACCTGCTGATCGCCTCCGGCGCGGTGGCGTGGGTCGCTTACACGCTTTCGGCAGCGCGCTTCCCCGGCTGGTCCGCGCTACGCTTCACCGCCCTCACGTGCCTGCCCGGTTTGGGCGGGCTCATCGCGGCGAACGCGCTGGCGGTCGGCGCCGGCATCGCGGTGGTGCCGAGCGCAGCGGCACTTTATTCGGTGACGTGGCAAATCGCCTACTTCGCGATCTGCAGCGTGGTGCTCGGTGTGCTCGGCTTCAACGCCGGGGTCAAGCGCCTCGGTCCACTCAACATGATGCTGATGCTCAATCTCATCCCGATCTCGGTGTTCGCGATCGAGGCGGCGCTCGGGCGGCGCTTCGAGGCGGTCGAGCTATTGGGCGCGGCGCTGGTAATCGGCGCGCTCGCCGCGAACAATCTTTATTTACGGCGCAGAAACGTTTCTTGATCGAGCGCAGAACGCCCAACGCTTAGAATCGGTCTAATCGGCGCCAACAGGCGAAAACAGGCGGTTCATTCTGTCCAACCACTCCTCCTCAAAGCGTTGGCTCTGGCGCGTGCTGGTGCTGCTGATCCTTGCCGCAGGCGTGGCGGGATTCGTCGCGCTGCAGGTGCTTAAGCCCAAGCCCGAGACGCGGGCGCCAGCCAGGCAGCTGCCACTCGTGCGCGTCGCGCCACTCGATCTGCGCGAGGGCGCGCTTACGGTCACTGGCAACGGCCTCGTCGCGCCGCGTGCCGAAGTGGCGCTGGCGGCCGAGGTGTCGGGCCGGGTGGTGTTCGTCAGCCCGTCGCTGGTCACCGGCGGCGCCTTTGCCAAGGGCGAGTCGCTGGTGCGTCTCGATCCGGAGCCGTTTCGCGCGCTGCTCGCCTGGGCCGAGGCCGACCGGCGCGCCGCCGAGGCGAATCTCGAGCTCGCCGAGCAGTTGCTCAAGCGAACCGCAGAGCTGATCGCGCAGGGCTTCCAGTCCCGGCAGGCACTCGATGAGCGCGTCGCCAATCGCGATCAGGCACGTGCGGCGCTCGGTCGCGCCGAGGCGCTCGAGCGCCAGCGCCGCCTCGATCTCGAGCGCACGGAGATCAAGGCCCCGTTCCGCGGCCGCGTGCTCTCCGAGCGTGTTTCGCCCGGTGAGACCGTGCAGCCGGGCAAGGAGCTCGCACGCATCTTCGCCGACGACGTGCTCGAGATCGCCGTCTCGCTTTCGGATCGCGATGTGGCGTTGATCGCCGATCCCTGGAAGAACAGGGCCGCCGTTGGCGCGCCCGGCGGCGCGTCGGCCTCGGTCACCGTCGAGCACGGTGCGCGACTGTACCGCTGGCCGGCGAAGGTCGACCGGGTAGAGGCGGCGGTCGACAGCGCCACGCGCACCTTCAACGTGGTGGTGCGCGTCGACGAGCCATCGGCGCGCGGTAAATCGGTGTCGGGCGAGGCCTCAAGCGCGCCGCCGCTGCTCGTTGGCATGTACGCCACAGTCGAGATACAAGGACGCGACGCAGGGCGTCATGCCGTGGTACCTCGTCGCGCGCTGCGTGACGGCAACGTGCTCTGGCTGCTCGATAGCGGGAACACCGTGCGCGTTCAGCCCGTGCGGCTTCTGCGGGAGGCAAGGGACAGCGCGGTGGTCGCGGCCGAGGGGCTCGTGCCCGGCACAAGCGTTATCGTGAGCGATCTCAAGGTGGTGACGGCGGGCATGCCGGTGCGGGTGCTCGAAGAGCGGCGCGCGGCACCCGCGACCGCCGCGCGCAGCGCGCCATGAAGGGATTGCTCGCGTGGATGGTGCGCCACCCCGTGGCCGCCAATCTGCTGATGCTGCTGCTCGTGATCTCCGGGCTGGTGAGCGTATTCGCCACCAAGCAGGAGGTGTTTCCCGAGATCGCGCTCGACATGATCGAGGTGCGGGTCGTGTACCAGGGTGCCGCGCCCGACGAGATCGAGGAAGCGATCGTGCAGCGTATCGAGGAGCAGATCCGCGGCGTCGACGGCGTCGATCGGATCTACGCTTTCGCGCTCGAGGGCGTAGGGGTGGTGCGCGCCGAGCTCTCGCGCGACGCGCGGGTCGCGCGCGCGCTCGACGACATCAAGTCGGCGGTCGATCGCATCACCACCTTTCCCGAGCAGGCCGAGCGGCCCGAGATCAAGGAGCTCTCCAACCGCCAGCGCGTCATCGACCTCGCGGTGTACGGCGATGCCGACGAGGCGGTGCTGCGCGAGCTCGCGTTCCGCATCAAGGATGAGCTTGCCGCGATCCCGGGACTGTCGCTCGTCGAAGCCGCGCGCGTGCGCAACTACGAAATCTCGATCGAGGTGCCGAGCGAGACGCTGCGCGCCTACGGCATCACGCTGCAGGATATCGCGGCCACCGTTCGGCGCAGCAGCCTCGACCTGCCCGGAGGCGACATCAAGGCGCAGGGCGAGTCGATCCTGCTTCGTACCAAGGGGCGCAACTACGACCGCAAGGACTTCGAGGAGATCGTGGTGGTCTCGGCGCGCAGCGGCGCGCGGGTACGGCTGGGCGATATTGCGCGCATCGTCGACGGCTTCCGCGACGAGGACCTGGTCGTGCGTTACAACGGCAAGCCTGCGGCTTTCGTGCAGGCTTTCCGCGTCGGCGACCAGAAAGTGCTCGACGTCGTGCGGCTGGTCGAGACCTACATCGAGACCACCCTGAAGCCGAGCCTGCCGCCGGGCGTGTCGGTGGCGATCTGGCGCAACGACGCGACGGAATTCAAGAGCCGCATAGAGCTCTTGATCAAGAACGGCCTCATTGGCCTGGTGCTGGTGATGGCGGCGCTTGCGCTGTTTCTGGACTTGCGGCTCGCGTTTTTCGTGGCGCTCGGCATCTTCGTCGCCTTCATCGGCACTTTCGGGGTGATGAACGTGCTCGGGCTGTCGATCAACATGCTGTCGCTGTTCGGCTTCATTCTGGCGATCGGCATCGTGGTGGACGACGCCATCGTCGCCGGCGAGAACATCTATGCGGAGAACGAGCACGGCGTGACGCCGCTGCAGGCCGCGGTGACCGGCATTCAGCGCATCGCGGTGCCGGTCATCCTTGCGGTGTCAACGACCGTGGTGGCGTTCCTGCCGCTCTTGTTCGTGCCCGGCATCATCGGCAAGTTCCTGTTCCAGATCCCGGCGATCGTTCTCATCGTATTGCTGCTTTCGCTCGTCGAGGCGCTGCTGATTCTGCCGCGGCACCTCGCGAACCTGCACGTGCGAGATTACCGCCCGCGCACGCGCATCGGCGCCAGGCTGCTCGAGTTGCGCCATGCCATGGACCGCGCGCTCACGCGCTTCATCGAAGGGCCGCTCGATCGCGCGCTGCACTTTTCCGTGGCGCACTATGGCGTCGTCATTGCCTCGGCGATCTCGGTGTTCCTGCTGACGCTGGGCGTGATCACCGGTGGCTATGTGAAGTTCACCTTCTTCCCGGTGGTCGAGGGGCGCTACGTTACCGCTTCGCTCGAGCTGCCGCAGGGCGCGACCGCCGACGCGACGCTCGCCGCGGCGCTGGAAGTCGAGCGCGCAGGACACCGGGCGGCAGGCTCGCTCGACGACCCCAGCGGCAAGCCGCTGGTGAACGCCGTGTTTCTTGTCGTCGGCCTGCAGGATCGCGCCGGTCCGGGCGCCATTGGCACGCTGAACGTGCTGCAGGGTCATCGCGCCTCGGTGGTGTTCGAGCTGCTCGATCCGGAGATCCGCAGCATCAGCTCACGCGAGTTCGAGCTACGCTGGCGCGAAGAAGCGGGCAGCGTGCTCGGGGTGCAGAATCTGGTATTCGCCTCGAACGTGATCAACGTCGGCTCGCCGGTTCAGATCCAGCTCACCGCGCGCTCGGCCGAGGGGCTCGCGCAGGCGGTGCAGGCGCTAAAGGACGATCTTTCGAGCACCGAGGGCGTATATGACGTGCGCGACGACCGCGAGCCGGGCAAGCGCGAGATCCAGTTCACCCTCAAGGCCTACGCGCGCACGCTCGGCGTCACGCTCGAGAACCTTGCGCAGCAGGTGCGCTCCGCCTACTTCGGGGCGGAGGCGCTTCGGGTGCAGCGCGGGCGCGACGAGGTGCGCGTGTACGTGCGTCTGCCCGAGGCCGATCGCCGCACGCTCGCCGAGCTCGGCCGCTACCGCATCCGCACGCCCGCGGGCGACTTCGTGCCGCTGCACGAGCTCGCGGAGCTCTCGCTCGGGCAAGCGCCCTCGGCCATCATCCGCGAGAACGGCCGGCGCGTGACCAGCGTGATCGCCGAGGTCGACCCGGCGGTGGCGAGCGGTCAGGCGGTGAACGCGCGCCTGGTGTCGGAGGTCATTCCGCGGCTGCAGGAGGAGGTACCGGGGCTCACCTACAGCTTCGGCGGCGAGCAGCGCGAGCAGGCGCAGGCGCTGCCGGTGATGGCGCGCAACTTCGCGCTCGCGGTGTTCTGCATGTACGCGCTGCTCGCGCTCGCCTTCCGCAGCTACGTGCAGCCGGCGATCGTAATCGCTGCGATTCCCTTCGGCCTCGTGGGCGCGACCGTCGGCCATCTGCTGCTCGGGCTGAACTTCGGCCTCACCAGCCTGTTCGGCATCGTCGGACTGGCGGGGATCATCGTCAATGGCTCTCTCGTGCTGGTCGATTTCATCAACGAGGAGCGCGCGCGAGGCAAGCCGGCCGAGCGGGCAATCATCGACGCATCGAAGGGCCGCTTCCG
>JBFKUL010000136.1:0-7698 GCA_041635755.1 Burkholderiales bacterium
GAGCGCCGGCACGGTGCTGGTGTCGGCGGGGCTGCTCCTGCTCTCGCTGGTGAAGAGCGAAGCCGCCTACCTCGGTGTCTGGGCCTTCCTCGGCTTTGGCATGCGCCTGTGCCTGTACGACGCCGCCTTCGCCGCCCTGGTGCAGGTGGTGCCGTCGCGCGGCCGGCGTGCGATCTCGTACCTCACGCTGTTCGGCGCGTTCGCCTCCACCGTGTTCTGGGTCGTCGGCCATTACTTGAACGAGGCGCTCGGGTGGCGCGAGACGCTCGCCTGGTTCGCGCTCATCAACCTCGCCGTGTGCCTGCCGCTCCACTGGTTCGGGCTGGCGCGGCGCGAGGCGCCTGACGCTCGGGAAGCCGCGGCGGCCAAGCCTTCGGTCGACGGCGCGCCGCTGCAGGGGAAGCTGCGCACGATCGCCATCATGCTCTTCGCGCTGGTGATGTCGCTGAACGGCTTCGTGTTCGGCGTGGTTACGGTGCAACTGGTGCCGCTGCTGGAAGCCGCGGGTCTCGCCGCTGCGGCCGCAGTGTGGGTGGCCTCAATAAAGGGCTTCGCGCAGTTCGGCGGTCGTCTGGTCGAAATCGTGTTCGGACGCAACTTGCGCGCGATTACTGTTGCCCGCATCGCGATCGGCGTGCTGCCGGCGTCGATCGCCGTGCTACTGGTCTCCGGCGGCAATCTCCAGGCGCTGATCGCCTTCACGCTGCTGATGGGCGCCTCGCAGGGCGTGATCACCATCGTGCGCGGCGCAGTGCCGCTGGCGCTCTTCGGCGCTGCCGGTTACGGCGCGGTGCTCGGGGTGCTCGCCATGCCGATCCTCATCGTCAATGCGGCCTCACCCACGATTTTTGCGCTGATCGTGGTTGCCTGGGGCTGGAACGTCGGCGAGTTGGTGCTGCTGAGTGCGGCAGCCGCGTCGTGGCTGGCGATGGAGGCCATGTCGCGCTGGTACGAGCGGCGGCGCTAGAAGACGCCCTGCTTTCCGACGCGCGCCAGTATGCGTATCCTGTCTCAAGAAACAAGATGAAGCTCTCGGTCGTAGTCCCGGCGTTCAACGAAGAGCGGCTGATCGCAGCGACGCTCGCCACGATCCGGCAGGCGCTCGGCGGCCGCGAGCACGAGCTGATTGTCTGCGACAACAACTCGACCGACCGCACTGCAGAGCTCGCACGCACCGCCGGCGCGCGTGTGGTGTTCGAGCCGGTGAATCAGATCGCGCGCGCGCGAAACGCCGGCGCTGCGAAAGCCTCGGGGGATTGGCTGCTTTTCGTCGACGCTGACTCGAGCCCTGACGCGGCGCTTGCCGCCGACATGGCCGCTGCGATCGAAACCGGTCGCTGCCTCGGTGGCGGCAGCACCGTCGCCTTTGCCAGCCCGAGGCCGGACGTGCGCTTCTGGGTGGGGCTTTGGAACGCGATGAGCCGCCTGACCGGCTGGGCTGCCGGCTGCTTCCTCTTCTGCCGCGCCGATGCATTCCGCGAGCTCGGCGGATTCAGCGAGGCGCTCTACGCCGCCGAGGAAATCGAGTTCTCGCGCCGCATGAAACGGCTTGCGCGCAAGCGCGGCATGCGCTTCGTGATCCTGCACGAGCATCCGCTTAGTACCAGCGACCGCAAGGTGCGCCTGTATCGAACGAGCGAGCATCTCGGCTTTCTGCTGCGCTTCGTGCTGAGCGGCGGGCGGAACCTGCGCCGCCGCGAGGACTGCTCGGTGTGGTACGACGGCCGGCGATAAGGCGGTACCCTTAAGCTGGCGCGGCCTACTGTCCTTACACTCAGCTGGGACAAGCGGCATTATTGCATCAACAGGCGACTCGATGCGATCAACTCCCCGGCGCGCAGATCGCTAAACGCAAGACCGGCACGCAGCGACCGACAGACAATCCAGCTTCTTTCGGAGCCGGGCTGCGACGGAACGAGGCTACGCGAGCCACGATCCACGCAGGCATCGCAGAAACCCCATCGAAGCCACGGTGCTGATCGATGCGTTCGACGCAGGAAGGTCATCATCCGCCGTTCGATTGCGTGCCGCAGCCGCACGGTTGTGCACTATGCCCGTTTCCGCGCTCCTCGAAAACGCCCAGTGCGATGAACAGGGATTAATCCACGCCGTCGCCGACGCCGCCCGACGACAACGGCACCGTACCGCTTCCTGATTCCGCGAGAGCGTCGATTTCTTCCTCCTCGCCGTCGTTCTCGCGTCATTACAGTTCATTGCAATTCGCAGTACCTGGAGATGAATCGTGCAACGCTCTAGCCGTTTCGAAGCAGCGCTCGTCTGCCTGCTGGCGCTGGGGCTCGCGGCGTGCGGAGGCGGCGGCGACTCGAATCCGCCTGCATCGACCGGGCCCGCGACCGAGCCCATCACGCAAGTCGAAGCGTCGCGCTTTCTCGCTCAAGCGAGCTTCGGCGCCACGATGAGCTCGGTCGACGACCTCAGCGCCAGCGGCTACGCGATCTGGCTGAATCAGCAGTTCGCAATGACCGCCAGCTCGTCCCACCAAAGCTATTTGGAGACCGTGATAGCCGGCCTGCCGGCCGGCCAGAGTCCGCAAGACGCGCATGTGATGCACACGTTCTGGAAGCAGGCCGTCACAGCGAACGATCAGCTGCGGGGACGCGTGGCGTTCGCGCTATCCCAGATTTTCGTGATCTCGCTTACGAACAGTGCGGTTTCGGACCACCGGCGCGGCGTCGCCTCGTACCTCGACATGCTCGGCCGCGAGGCATTCGGCAACTATCGGGATCTGCTCGAGGCGGTCACGCTGCATCCAATGATGGGATTGTTCCTTTCCCATCTGCGCAATCAGAAGGAATCCGGCAACCGGGTGCCGGACCAGAACTACGCGCGCGAAGTGCTGCAGCTGTTTTCCATCGGCCTATA
This sequence comes from Burkholderiales bacterium, assembly GCA_041635755.1. GTDB lineage: Bacteria > Pseudomonadota > Gammaproteobacteria > Burkholderiales > SG8-39 > JBFKUL01. Next base: position 2,884 of record JBFKUL010000136.1, read on the forward strand.
CGAGTTGCGCCCGGACGGCACCCTGGTCCTGTTGAACGGCCAGCCGATCGAAACCTACAGTCAAGCAGACGTCACCGGCCTTTCCCGCGTATTTACCGGCTTCAGCTGGGCCGGCCCGGACAAGCAGAACGGCCGTTTCCTGGGCTCCAGCAATCCGGCTCCAGATCCAAACCGCGACGTGCTGCCGATGCAGGACTACCCGCAGTATCACTCTGTCCTGCCCAAGAGTTTCCTTGGCACCAACATTCCGGCCCAAGGCGCGCCTGATCCGCGTACCAGCCTGCGCATCGCGCTCGACACGATCTTCAACCACCCGAACGTCGCGCCGTTCTTCGGCCGCCAGCTGATCCAGCGACTGGTCACCAGCAATCCGAGCGCGGCCTACGTTGCCCGAGTCTCGCAGGCGTTCAATTCGGGAAGCTTCACGCGCAATGGCTGGACCGTCGGCAGCGGGCGGCGCGGCGACCTGCGCGCGACCGTTGCCGCCGTGCTTCTCGACGAGGAGGCGCGCGACATGGCAAAGATCGCCGATCCCACGTTCGGAAAGACGCGAGAACCGGTGCTTCGCCTTGCGGCCTGGATGCGCGCCTTCAACGCCCGATCGGCGAGCGGCAGCTTCTTGCTTGGCGTAACCGACGATCCGGCCGGTTCGCTCGGCCAGTCCCCGCTGCGCGCGCCGTCCGTCTTCAACTTCTACCGCCCAGGATTCGCACCGCCCAATTCGGCCATCGCGGCGGCGCAGCTGGTGGCGCCGGAATTCCAGATCATCCACGAAGTCTCTGTGGCCGGCTACTCGAACTTCATGCGCACGGCAGTGCAATCGGGCGTCGGTTCGAACAGCCCGCGTGACATCCAGCCGGACTACGCCACGGAGCTCGCCCTGGCGAACGATGCCGATCGGCTGATCGACCGCATTGACCTGCTGCTGACCTATGGCACGCTGAGCCCCGAGACGCGAAGCGCCATGCGCAACGCAGTGAACTCAGTGTCGATCAATGCGAGCAACCCCAATCCAGGACGCCAGAATCGCGTTTACCTGGCTACGTTGTTCGCGTTGTCTGCGCCGGAATTCATGGTGCAGAAATAGGAGGCCTCATGAGCAGTAGACTTTCGCGGCGCGAGTTCATCAAGCGCGCCTCCGCCCTGTCGATCGCCGGCGCCGGCGCTCCCTTCGCGCTCAATCTCGCCATGATCGGCGCGGCCGCTGCACAGGTGGCCCCCGAATACCGGGCGATCGTCTGCCTGTTCCTGTTCGGAGGCAATGATCACACCAACACCATCATTCCCTATGATCCCTTGGAGCACGCCGAGTACGTCAACTCCCGGCAATCCATCGCATTCGCGCGCGACGCCCTGACGGCAACCTCGATCGCGCCCGTCACCTCGCAAGGCGGGCGGCCGTTCGCGTTCCATCCCGCGCTCTCGTCGTTCAAGTCGCTCTACGACCAGAACAAGCTGGCGGTGGTGGCCAACGTCGGCCCGCTGGTCGTGCCCACCACCAAAGCGCAATACCAAGGCCGCACGGTGCCCCTGCCGCCCAAGCTTTTTTCGCACAATGATCAGCAGTCTGTATGGCAGGCGAATAGGCCGATTGGCGAAGGTGCGCAACTGGGTTGGGGCGGCAGAATGGGCGACCTGCTGGCTGCGCAGAACGGGGTCGGCACGTTTACCTGCATCTCGGCATCCGGCAGTGCGGTATTTCTGTCCGGACAGCAGGTTATCCAGTACCAAGTCGGGTCGAACGGCTCCATCGCGTTCAACGCGCTGTCCGGCAGCCTCTTCGGCTCGGCTACCGCGGGAAACGCGTACCGGCAAGTCATCACACGAGCGAGCCCGCACCTGTTCGAGAGTCACCTCGGTGATGTCGTGTCGCGCTCGATTTCCGCCAACGCAATGCTCTCCGCGAATCTGCCGCCCGCGAGCCAGTTTACCGTCCCGATTCCACCCAACAATTCGCTCGCGGCGCAGCTGAACGTCGTAGCGCGCATCATCCACGCGCGCGGTGGATTGACGGCAAACCGACAAGTCTTCTTTGTGAGCCTGGGGGGCTTCGACAGCCACGACTTCCTCATCGACGAGCACAATTCTCGGCTGCAGCTCGTGAACGCCGCCGTCAACGCCTTCTACCAGTGGTTGCAGCAGATGCAGATGGAAAACAACGTGACGCTTTTTACCGCCTCCGACTTCGGACGCACGCTCACGAGCAACGGCGACGGCTCCGACCATGGCTGGGGCGCGCACCATTTCGTGGTTGGCGGAGCGGTTCAGGGCGGGAACATCTTCGGCACTTTCCCCCAGGTGACCTACAACACCAACGACGATATCGGGCAGGGAAACCTGCTACCGACGACCTCGGTCGATCAGTACGCGGCGACGCTGGCTCGCTGGTTTGGCGTTACGGACAACAGAATGCAGGACGTGCTGCCGAACATCGGCAACTTCGGCGCGTCGCGCTACCTGGGTTTCCTCCCGTGATAGGTCGGTACGCTCCGAGATCGCAGAAGCGTTGCTCGCGGCCTGCGTTGCCTGCGACGGTTACCTAGGGGTACTGGGCCGGAACGTTGGTGCGCAGGAAACGCTGGTGCAGAACAGAGTAACGCCCGGATCGTCCTGCATCGACAGCACGTCGCGGTTCGGATCGAGTGCCGGCGGCGTCCTTCTTCCAGGCGAGCATAGAGCCTTCTTTCCCATCGGTCGCACGCATTGTCGATGTTACTTATGGAAGCTTGAGATCGAGAAGCGCGACCTCGCCATAGAGGTGGTCGATCCGCGCAGGCGGAACGGAGGGGGATCGGTACCAGCGCGGCAGCCTCAGCGCCTCGCTTTCCCAGGGCTGGCCCGGCGGTAAGAAGCGCTTGTCGATTGCGAGCACGGATTTCTCGGTGCTTAGGATCGTATCGGCGAGCTTTTGGCCGAAGCGAACGAGGAACGCCAGATCACTCGCGTACATCACTTCGTGATAGTCGATGTCGTCGCCTTTACGCTTTACCTGCATCGCGACGTAGCAGCTTGCGTCGCCGGCGCGGAGGAGAAGATGGCGAAGGTTGTATCGACGATGGTCCTGTAGGCACTTGCGATCCTTCGGCGAAAGCTGGCGTTCGATCGCCGTCGGATCGTCGGTGACGTCGAGGTCGCCGCCACTTCCAACGCGGCGGCGAAGCAGATAGCGCGAATCGTCGAGTACGCGAAATCCGCTGTTCTTGCTGAAGGCGCGCCCGGTCGCGAGCGTCGCCGTCATGATCGTGTAGGTCATCTTCGGATCGGCCGCTGCGGCGAACTGGATGCGCTGCCCGATTCCCTGCCCGCGATACGCTTTGAGAAGAAACCAGGCGCAGATGTTGCAAAAGCGCTCCATCTGGCCGCCGATCGGGCGGTCGGCATAGACGAGACCGAGAAAGCCAACGGGGCGATCGTCGTCCACGGCGACGCATCCATGATCTGCATCTTCCGGCCGCCAGGGATAGTCGAGGATGTTCCGCCAGAGCGTCTTCGGGATCCTCTGATTCATGTTGTGGTAGAGAAAGTCGACGACGGGATCGATGTCATCGGCGGTCGCGGGGCGGACCTCGACGCTCACGGCGAGGTCTTCGCGAGCGAGACGGCACTGGCGCGCAGCGAGAACGCCTCGTCGATGCTGAGCCAGCGCACCGCGTCGCGCGTGCGCGTGAAAGCGAAGAAGCGCTCAAGGAATTCCCAAAGCTCCAAATCGTGGTCGAGGTGATGGGTCAGGAGTCCGAGCGGCTCGTCGGCATCCGTCGCGCCGGTCCGTCGCGCCGCGAGCTCACCGATGATCCCGGAGAGCGTCTTCTTCGTCCCCTTGAAGCGGCGTTCGCGCCAGCGGATCGGATCAACATGGATATTCTCCACGATAAGTCCGTCCGAGCCTTGCATCGCCGCGCGTGGACCGAAAGCGGACGCGCCGGAAAAACCGAGCGCAGCAAGGCTGCCCAGCACCGAACGCTCGATGCGGTTCCATGGCGCCACGACGATCGGCTTGTAGCGGTATCCGAAAAGCGCCTCCAGCCGGCGGCGGCCGGCGCTGATCTCCGCAAGAATCTGGGCAAGCTCACGCTCGCCACCGAGTTCGACGGCGGGCGCGCCGGGACGTCCATGATTCTTGTGCGCGTAGCCATGCTGCAGGACGGATGCGAGCGGTCGGCGCGCGAGCGTCTCGCGAAGCGCATCCTCCGCGAACGCGGGGATGACTGCGACGCCGATCTCAATGCCGAACTCGTTGCTCATATTGAGAAGCCGCGCGAGCGCCGGCGTCGGCGCGACGGCGTCGTCGTCGCGCCACCAAAACAGCGCAACGCGACCGGCCTCCAACCAAAGGTCGAGTTCGCGACCGAGCGCTTCAAAGCCGGGCGCCGTCACGCGTCATCCTCGCGTGGATGCGGCGAGCGGCCGGCCAAGTCTAGACAGGCGCCAACAAATTGGACAGTGAATCTAACGGATCGCAAAATCAAATTGGCTGGTTCGCCGGGTTCGGGCGCAGCGCGGCGCTGCGCCGGTTCGCGGGCAACCCAGAGTCAAGCAAAATACATTGTGCGCACGAGATTACCAGATTCGCAACGCCCGCTCCTTCGGAGCAGTTTTATGAGCCCGGCGTTATGGCAAGTTTTTCAGCGCCGCCTCAGCGTACGCCTCGATCAGTAGCCGTGCTGCGATCCGGCAAAGCGCCCATCGCTCAATTAATGGACAACGCGCACCGATTCCCGGCAACGGCGCTGCGCGCACGTCACTCCGTCGATTGAACCGTTGCGCGAACCACATCTCACTCGACCGGCTTGGCCGCCGTTAACGAGGAGCACCCCC
>JBFKUL010000137.1:0-7679 GCA_041635755.1 Burkholderiales bacterium
AGGATTCGGCCCGGTGGAACCGCGAATACCGGATAGAACGAATCAAACATCTGCCGCCGGTCGAGCGCCACAACGTCGTACGGCGGAAAGAGCAGCAGAACGATCGCATTGCACAGCGCGCCGAAGATGATGATCTTCTGCAGCCGGCTCATCGAGCGTGCCCCGGCGGTGGTGCCCCGGCGGGGCTCGCCTCCTCGCGCTTGCGCAACTCCTTGCGCTGCACCTTGCCCGTGGTGGTCATTGGCAGCTCGGCGATGAACTCGATCTCGCGCGGATATTCATAGGGCGCAAGGCGACCGCGCACGTGCTTGCGGATGTCGTCCTCGAGGGCAGCGCTCGGCTGCTCGCCCGGCTGCAACACAATGAACGCCTTGACGATCTGGCCGCGCGCCTCGTCGGCTTTGCCGATCACCGCCGCGTTGGCGACCGACGGGTGCTTCACCAGGCAGCTCTCGATCTCGGCCGGCCCGATGCGGTAGCCGGCCGACTTGATGACGTCGTCCGAGCGTCCCTGATACCAGAGGTAGCCGTCCTCGTCCATCTTGCCCTGGTCGCCGGTGCAGCCCCAGTCGCCGATGAACTTGTCCCGGGTTGCCTGCGGATTCTTCCAGTACTCGAGGAAAAACACCGGGTCCTCGCCGCGCATCACCGCGATCTCGCCGAGCTCGCCGCGCGGACGCTCCTTGCCCTGCTCGTCGATCACCGCGACGCGGTGTCCCGGATACGGCCGCCCGATCGAGCCCGGCTTGACCGGCCAGGCCGACTGGCAGTTGCCCACGACATAGTTGATCTCGGTCTGACCGAACATCTCGTTGATCGTCACGCCGAGCTGATCGCGCGCCCATTCGATGAGGGTCGTGCCGACGGATTCGCCCGCGCTCATGATCGAGCGCAGGTTGAGATTGAAGCGCTTGCGAGGCTCGGGCTCCGCCTTCATCATCAACTTGAGCGCGGTAGGAAAAAGAAACGAGTTTCTCACGCCGTATTTCTCGAGCAGATAAAAGGCCTTCTCGGCGTCGAAACGCCCACGGTAGCCGAGAATCGGCTGGCCGAGCGCCCAGGCGGGCAGCAGCGCGTCCATCAGGCCGCCGGTCCACGCCCAGTCGGCGGGCGACCAGAACATGTCGCCGGGTTGCGGATAGAAATCGTGCGACAACGTGAAGCCCGGGATGTTTCCGAGCAGCACCCGGTGCGCCTTGAGAGCACCTTTGGGCGGACCGGTGGTGCCGCTGGTATAGATGATCAGCGCCGGATCGTTCGCCGGAGTGTCGAGCGCGGTGAAACCGCCACTTGCCTTTTCAAGCAGCGCCTCCCAGGTCTTGACCCCCGACTCGCGCGCGCCGCCGACACCGATCACGTGCTTGAGGTGCGTCAGGCGCCCGCGAATGGTCCACAGGTTGGCGATCGTGGTCGGCTCGACCAGCGCCACCTTGGCCTCGGCGTGCTCCATGCGGTACTCGAGCGCGTCGGGACCGAACAAGTGGCTGAGCGGCAGCGCCACCGCGCCCATCTGGAACACCGCCATGTAGGCGATCGCGGTCTCGGGGCGCTGCGGCAGAATGATGGCCACGCAGTCGCCGCGCTTCACACCCAACGCGGCGAGCGCATTCGAGAGCCGATTCGCCGCCGTCTGGATATCCCAGAAGCTCCAGGCGGCAGTGGCGCCGGACTCGTCCTCCCAGTACAGGGCGAAGCGCGCGCGATCCTGAGCCCACTGTCCGCAGCAGGCGCGCGCCAGGTTGTAGCGCTGCGGCACGTTCCACTTGAAGCTGCGGTACAGCTCATCGTAGCGATCGACCATGGTGCGGGGATTATCCCGGTGCCGGCGCCCGCCTGCAAAGGCGCCGGTCCGGAAAGAGGCTTGCGCGCGGCTGCCGATTGCGCCATGGTCTGTCCTTTTTTCGGCCCTGTCCGGGGCGTGGCGCCGCGGAGCGCCGCGCCGCTGGACGCACGACTGCGGAGCTCGCGCTATGTCCACCGACGCCCTCGTCTTCGACGCCTACGGCACACTGTTCGACGTGCACGCCGTGATCGAGCGCTGCGAGAGCTTCTGGCCCGGAAAGGGCGCGGCGCTGTCGCAGCTGTGGCGCACCAAGCAGCTCGAGTACACCTGGCAGCGCAGCCTGATGCAGCGCTACGTGCCCTTCTCCAAGGTGACGCGCGAAGCGCTTGGCTACGCGTGCGAAGCGCTCGAGCTGCCGCTCGACGAGACGCGCACCCGGGCGCTGATGGAAGCGTACCTCGAGCTCGCCGCGTATCCCGATGTGCCGGCCGCGCTGGAGGCGCTCCGGCGCGGCGGCAGAAAACTTGCGATCCTCACCAACGGCTCGCCCGACATGATCGATCCGCTGGTGAAGAACCGCGGCCTGCAGAAGACTTTCGACGCGGTGCTCAGCGTCGATCCGCTGAAGACGTTCAAGCCCTCGGTGCCCGTCTACCAGCTCGCCGTCGATCGGCTCGGGGTGGCAGCGCCGTCGATCGGCTTTGTTTCGTCGAACTGCTGGGATGCGCTCGGCGCGAAGTCGTTCGGTTTTCGCGTGTTCTGGATTAATCGCGCCGGTGCGCCGGTCGACCGGCTCGGCTTCCAGCCCGACGGCATCCTGCGGGGGCTCGGCGACCTGCCGGCCAAGCTCTAGTCCCGACGCCGATGAAATACTGCTCCAACTGCGGTGCGCCCGTGGTGCGGCGCGTGCCGCCGGGCGACTCGTTGACACGCTTCGTATGTGACCAGTGCGGCGAGATCCATTACCAGAATCCGAAGCTGGTGGTGGGCGCTCTGCCCGAGTGGCAGGGCCGGCTGTTGCTTTGCCGGCGCGCGATCGAACCGCGCTACGGCTACTGGACGCTGCCGGCCGGTTTCATGGAGAACGACGAAACCGCCGGCCAGGCGGCGCTGCGCGAGACGCTCGAGGAGGCGGGCGCGCGCATCGAGCTGGCCGAGCCCTTCAGCATGGTTTCGGTGCCGAGGGTCAACCAGGTGCACCTGTTCTACCGGGCGCGCCTGGTCGATCTCGAGTTCAAGCCCGGTGACGAGAGTCTCGAGGTGGCGCTGTTCGAGGAGCAAGCGATCCCCTGGAAGCAGATCGCGTTTCGCACCGTGGGTCTGACGCTACGGCACTGGTTCGCCGATCGCGCGAGCGGTGCCTTCGGCTTTCACGCCGAAGACCTTCCGCTCCGCTAGAATCCGCAGCAAAAGGGGGAAGACCCATGAGAAAAGCGCTGCTGTATCCGTTCCTGGCGTACGCCCCGCTCGCCGCGGCCGCCGACGCCAAGCTCGACCCGGCCAACACCGCGTGGATGATCACCGCCTCGGTGCTGGTGCTGTTCATGACGCTGCCCGGCCTGGCCCTGTTTTATGCCGGCCTGGTGCGCGCCAAGAACGTCCTTTCGGTGCTCATGCAGTGCTTCGCCATCGCCTGCGCGGCGACGCTGGTCTGGGTCGTCGCGGGCTACAGCCTCGCCTTTGGCGACGGCGGCGGCGCCAACGCCTGGATCGGAGGCTTCGGCAAAGCTTTTCTCTCCGGTGTCGACTCGAAAGCGCTCTCGGGCAGCATCCCGGAGACGGTGTTCGCGATGTTCCAGCTCACCTTCGCCATCATCACGCCGGCGCTGGTGGTCGGCGCCTATGCCGAGCGCGTGCGCTTCAGCGGCATGCTGCTGTTCAGCATGCTGTGGCTGCTTCTGGTCTACTGCCCGATCGCGCACTGGGTGTGGGGCGGCGGCTGGCTCCAGCAGATGGGCGTGATGGACTTCGCCGGCGGTTTGGTGGTGCACCTCAATGCCGGCCTCGCGGCGCTGATGTGCGCCCTCGTGCTGGGCCGGCGCAAGGGCTTTCCCGACACGGCGATGCCGCCGCACAACATGACCATGGCGGTCACCGGCGCGTGCATGCTCTGGGTGGGCTGGTTCGGCTTCAACGCGGGCAGCGCGCTAGCCGCCGACGGCACCGCCGGAATGGCGATGCTGGTGACGCACATCGGCGCGGCCACCGGATCGCTCGCCTGGCTGGTGTGCGAGAAGCTGCGCTACGGCAAGCCCTCGGTGCTCGGCATCGTCACCGGGATGGTGGCGGGACTCGGGACGATCACGCCTGCGTCCGGATTCGTCGGTCCGCTGGGCGCGATCGCCATCGGTGCGGCCGCCGGGATGGTGTGCTTTTTCGCCACCAGTGCGCTCAAGCGCTCCCTTGGCGTGGATGATTCCCTGGATGTCTTTCCGGTTCACGGCGTGGGCGGCATCCTGGGCACGATCCTCACCGGGGTGTTCGTCGCGTCCGCCCTGGGCGGCGCGGGCCTGCCCGAGGGACGGACCATGGCCGATCAGCTCGGCGTGCAGTTCGTCGGCGTAATCGCGGTCGCCGCCTGGTGTGGAATCATCACGTGGATCCTGCTCAAGGTCACGGATGCGGTGGCGGGACTGCGGGTGAGCGGCGACGAGGAAACCGAGGGCCTGGACACGGTTCTGCACAACGAGAAGGGTTACAACCTTTAGCGTTAGAATCCGCGCAATGGAGCGTCGCGACTTTCTCAAAGCCTGCGCGGCCGGCGCCGGCGCTGCCGCCGCCGGAGCACCCACGTTCGCGGCATCCGACGCCACGGCGCACTTCTACCAGCGCACCCAGCTGCTAGACGAAAAGGGGGCACCGTTGCGCGCGGCGGGGATCGCGCCGCAGCGCAACTTCATCTTCCATTATCCGTTCGCCACCACGCCCTGCTTCCTGCTCAATCTGGGGCGAGCGGCGAAAAGCTCGACGCGGCTGCGCACCTCGGACAACCGCAGCTACGAATGGACCGGCGGCGTCGGTGCGAGCCGCGCGATCGTCGCTTACTCGGCGATCTGTGCGCATAAGCTCGCCTATCCGACGCGCGACATCAGCTTCATCAGCTTTCGCACTGAAACCAGCGAGCGCAACAAGTTCGGCAACGTGATCCATTGCTGCGCGGAGCACAGCCAGTACGATCCGGCGGCCGGGGCACGCGTGGTTGCCGGCCCGGCGCCGCAGCCGCTTGCGGCCATTCTGCTCGAGCATGACGCGCGGAGCGACGCACTGTACGCGGTCGGCACGCTGGGCGGCGAGCTGTTCAACGATTTCTTCGCCAAGTACGACATGCGCCTGTCGCTCGAGCACGGCGATGCCGCGCGGCGTGCGAGCAGCGCGACCGCCGTGGTGGTCGCGCTCGAGAATTACTGCCGCCAGCAGGTGAAGTGCTAGGGAACCCCTGAATACGACCTGCGCGCCACGCCTGTTTCGCAGCTCTCCGGCGGCGCGGGGGCCGTGCGGATGATTCCCTGGCTCGAGCGCGACGACCCGTTTCCGCCGGTCGAGTCCGCGCTGCGGCAGCCCAACGGCCTGCTCTGCGCCGGCGCCGACTTGTCGGTCGAGCGCCTGCTCGCCGCTTACCGCAGCGGCGTGTTCCCCTGGTTCAGCGGCGACGAGCCGATCCTGTGGTGGTCGCCCGACCCGCGCATGGTGCTCGAGTGCAACGCGCTCAAGGTATCGCGCTCGCTTGCCAAGAGCCTGCGCAACAAGGGCTACGAGGTGCGCGTCGATACCATGTTTCGCAAGGTGCTCGAGGGCTGCGCCGGCCCGCGCTCCGGCGATGGCGGCACGTGGCTGAGCGAGGCGATGCGCGCAGCCTACTTCGCGCTGCACCGCGCCGGCTATGCGCACTCGTTCGAGACGTGGCGCCGCGATGAGCTGGTGGGCGGCCTCTATGGCGTGGCCATCGGGCGCATGTTCTACGGCGAGTCGATGTTCTCGCGGGCCACCGACGCCTCGAAGGTCGCGCTGGTGGCGCTCGTGGCCGAGCTGCGCGCACGTGAGTTCCCGCTGATCGACTGCCAGATGAAGACGCCGCTGCTCGCCTCCCTGGGCGCCTGCGAAATGCCGCGGCGCCAGTTTTTGCGCCGGCTCGCAGCGTTGGTACACTACCCCGAGGCGTCCGGAAGGTGGATCCGAATGACGGCCACGGCGAACTGAACGATATGTCCCGGCTGAACGACCTGCCCCATGCCGTATTGCAGTTCTACGTCACGGCGCCCTACCCCTGCAGCTATCTGCCGGAGCGCATGGCGCGCTCGCAGGTTGCCACGCCAAGCCACCTGATCACCACGGAGATTTACGGTGACCTGGTCAAGGCGGGCTTTCGCCGCAGCGGCATCTTCACCTACCGCCCGCATTGCGACAGCTGCCGCGCGTGCGTGCCGGTGCGCATCCCGGTGGCCGAGTTCGTGCCCGGGCGCTCGCAGCGCCGCGCGTGGAAGGCGCACTCGGGCCTGGCCGCGCAGGCGCAGGCGCTCAAATTCCGGCTCGAGCATTACGCCCTATACCTGCGCTACCAGTCACGGCGCCACTCCGGCGGCGGCATGGACAACGACAGCCGCGACCAGTACTCGCACTTCCTGCTGCAGAGCCGGGTCGACACGCGGCTGGTGGAGTTCCGCGACGCCGGACACCTGGTCATGATTTCGATCGTCGATTACCTGCCCGACGGCCTGTCCTCGGTGTACACGTTCTACGAACCGGACCGGCGCAACGCGAGCTACGGCACCTACAACGTGCTGTGGCAGATCGATGCCTGCCGCAGCCTGGGACTGCCCTATCTGTACCTCGGTTACTGGATCAGGGAGAGCCCCAAGATGGCGTACAAGTCCAAGTACGCGCCGATCGAGGGGTTCGTCAACGGCGTCTGGAAACGACTCGGCGAACGCGAGCTCGGCTAAGGTACACGCTCGACGCGGCCTGCGGGCCGATAGAATAGCCGAATGCTTTACTCGCTCGCGCGGCCGCTGCTGTTCGCGCTCGATCCGGAAACCGCCCACGGGGTGACGTTCGGCATTGCCGATGCAGCGCGCGCCACCGGTCTGCTCGGCCTGGCGCTGGAGCGCGTCCCGTCGAGGCCCGTCGAGGCCATGGGGCTCGAATTTCCGAACCCGGTCGGGCTCGCGGCCGGACTGGACAAGAACGCCGCGCACATCGACACGCTCGCCGCGCTGGGCTTCGGTTTCATCGAGGTGGGCACCGTGACTCCGCGCCCGCAGCCCGGAAACCCGCGGCCGCGCCTGTTCCGGCTCACCGGCGCGCAGGCGCTGATCAACCGCTTCGGCTTCAACAACGTCGGGCTGGACGAGTTCCTCGCCAACGTCGCGCGCGCCGCATGGCGCGGCATCCTCGGTATCAACATCGGCAAGAACTTCGATACCCCGGCCGAACGTGCGGCGGACGATTTCGCCACCTGCCTCGATCGCGTGCACCCGGCCGCGAGCTACGTCGCGGTGAACGTATCCTCGCCCAATACGCAAGGCTTGCGCGCGCTGCAGGACAAAGAGGCGCTCGAAGCGCTGCTCGGGCGCCTCGCCGGCATGCGCGACAAGCTTGCCGATCGCGATGGTCGGCGCGTGCCGCTCGCGCTCAAGGTTTCGCCCGACTTGAACGACGCACAGATCGGCACCATCGCCGATGCCGTGCGGCGCTTCGGCTTCGACGCGCTGATCGCGACCAACACTTCGATGTCGCGCGAAGGCGTGCTGGGGATGCGCCACGCCCAAGAACAGGGCGGCCTGTCGGGCGCCCCGCTTCGCGAGCGGGCGACGAAGGTGCTCGCGGCGTTCGCGGCGCGCCTCGGCGGCGAAGTCACCTTGATCGGCGTCGGCGGCATTGGCACGGGTTACGACGCAGC
>JBFKUL010000138.1:0-7679 GCA_041635755.1 Burkholderiales bacterium
GCCACCTCGGGTAGCCGCCGTTCCACAGCATGTCGAGGTCGTGATTGCACTCGAGCACCAGCGCCTCGCAGCCCGAGAGCGCATCGTTCACGTGCTGCGTCGGCGCGCCGAGATCGGTGAGCACGCCGAGACGAACCCCGCCGTCGGACAGAACGAACTGCACCGGCTCCCGCGCGTCGTGCGGCACGGTGAAAGGCCGAACCTCGACCTCGCCGACGGCAAAGGCGGCGCGCCCGCTGATCTCCTGCACGCTTACCGCGCCGTTTGCCTTGCCCGCGGCTTCGACCGCGCGCAGCGTGCCATGCGTCAGGTACACCGCGATGCCGTGCGCCGCGGCGAAGCCGAAGGCGCCGCCCGAGTGATCGTCGTGCTCGTGGGTGACCAGGATGCCGGCGATGTCCGCGGGCGCAAGCCCGGCGCGCGCCAAGCGCCGCTCGGTCTCGCGCGGCGAAAGGCCGCAGTCGAGCAGCACGCGCGTGCGCCCGACTTCGGCGACCAGGCAGTTGCCCTTGCTGCCGCTGCCGAGCGAGGCGAAGCGCAGCAACCCTACTTGAGCTGCTCGTGCAGCAGCGTGAGGATGCGCTGCGAGGTCTTGTTGCTCACCACCGCGCCGTCCTTGTCGAGCACCTCGACGCGGCTGTTGTCCTGCATCGGCTCGACGCGCACGCGGTACTGCTCGGCCTTCACTTTCGGGTCGTTCGAGCGCCAGAAGGCGAGGCTCGCGAGGAACCCTTCCTTCTTCTGGCCCACGATCTCGGCCTCCGGATCGGCGTAGCGCACGAAGTAGAGACCCTTCTGACGGTCGCGGTCTTCGACGGTGAAGCCGACGCGATCGAGCGCCAGGCCGACGCGGCGCCAGGCGCGGTCGAATGGCTCGTAGACTTCGAGCGCCTCCCCGCCGCCACCGCCGGTGGCGAGCTTCGCGCGCATCTCCGTGGTCGCGCCGCTCGCAACCAGCTGCTTGGCGCGTTCCTCCTGGATGCCCAAACGCACCATCAGCCGGCGCAGGAACTCGGCCTCGAGCCCCGGGTCCGCCGGGCGCGGCTGCCACTTGGTGAACGAGCGTTCCTCGTCGATGTAGAGCTCCATCATGCCGCGATGGCTGATGTAGATCTCGGTGCCCTTGCCGTCGGGCGTGCGCTCCAGGCGCGTGCGGAACTTGTCGCGCTCGGGCACCGAGTAGAGGGCATCGACGAAGCGCCCAAGGGTGCGACGGATGATGTCCTGCGGGATCTTGGCGCGGTTCTCGGCCCAGTCGGTTTCCATCACGCCCGCCTCCGGGCGCTCGACGTTGATGAGAAAGCCGTTCTCCTGCCAGAACTCCTTCACCAGCTCCCAGATCTTCTCGGGCGGTTCGTTCACCACCAGCCAGCGCTCCGAGCCCGCGCGCTGGATGCTCATGTCCTCGACTCGCGGCAGCACCGCCGATTCGCCGACCTTCACTTTCTGCTGCGCGCGCTCGGCTTCATAGCCCGAGAGCGTGGTGCTCGACTTCGGCGACTCGGGCACGACGTAACGGTTGTCGCGCGAGGGCGCGGTGAGATCGGGCGGCACCTCAAGCGGCGGCAGCGTGCCGGCCGACTTGTAGTCGATCTTCTTGCCGGTGAAGATTTCCGAAACCGTGGTGCAGCCGCTCAGCGCGACCGCCGCCGCAAGCACCAGGGCGATGCGACGCCGCATCAGGCGCGCCCCTCGACCACGCGCAACCCCGCCGGAACCTTGATGCCGGCTTCGAGCAGCGCCTCGCGCACGGCGTCGTAGCACTTTTCCGAGAGCGGCGTGAGCGGCAGGCGAATTCCCGGGCCGATCAGTCCCATCTGCGCGAGCGCCCATTTCGCCGGGATCGGGTTGGCTTCGACGAACAGCCGCTGGTGCAGCATGAGCAGCTTCATGTTGATCGCGCGCGCGGTCGTGACGTCGCCTTTGCGCGCGGCCGCGCACATCTCGTGCATCAGCTTCGGTGCCACGTTCGCGGTGACCGAAATCACGCCGTGGCCGCCGAGCAGGATCATTGCGAGACCGGTCGCATCCTCGCCGCTGTAGATCGCGAAGTCCTTTGGCGCGCGCCGGATGAGGTCGGTACCGCGCTCGATGTTGGCAGTCGCGTCCTTGATCCCGATGATGTTCGGCACCTGCGCAAGACGCAGCGTGGTGTCGTTCGCGAGATCGGCCACCGTGCGCCCCGGCACGTTGTAAAGGATCTGCGAGATGTCGACCGCCTCGGCGATGGCGCGGAAATGCCGGTACAGGCCGTCCTGCGTCGGCTTGTTGTAGTAGGGCACCACCGACAGGCAGGCGTCGGCGCCCGACTTCTTCGCCGATTCGGAGAGCTCGATGGCCTCGGAGGTCGAGTTGCCGCCGGTGCCCGCAATCACGGGAATGCGGCCCTTGGCATGCTCGACCGCGACGCGGATCAGCTCCTTGTGCTCGTCCATGTCGACCGTAGGCGATTCGCCCGTGGTGCCGACAACGACGATCGCGTCGGTGCCTTCCTTGATGTGCCAGTCGATCAGGCTCTTGAAGCGGGTCAGGTCGAGCCGCCCGTCGTCCTGCATCGGGGTGACGATCGCGACCAGGCTACCGGTAATCATGGCGAGTGCCCCAAAGGTGTGAAATGCCCGAAATTCTAACGCTTTCAGGTCCCTACATAAACCGCAACGTGATGCTCTTGCGGCCGGTTCAAGGTTCGAGCGCCGCTTCGGCGGATGGTGCCCGAAGCGCGCAAAGCCGCTGAATCGCTGCGGGTTTCGGCTGCGTGACGATGCCCTGCTCGAATGCCACGACGCTCAATGCGTCGCCGAACGCCTCGAGCAGTTCGTCCGGATTCAGCAGGAACGCGGGGTTGGACGGCCGTCCGAAGCGTTCGTTCCCGCGCGCGAACGTCTCATAGATGAGCGCGCCGCCCGGCGCGAGCGACTCGAGAATACGCGCGAAGAGCGGCCGATGCAGATAATTCGTGACGACGATGCCGGCAAACCGGCGCCCCGCAAGCGGCCACGGCGCATCGCCCTCGAGGTCAGCGGCAAGCGGCTCGACGCGCGGCACGTCGCGTAGCGCCTCGAGCGCCTTCGCATCGCGGTCGACGGCGATGACCGCGTGACCCATTGCGGAAAAATAGCGCGCGTGGCGCCCGTTGCCGCAGGCAAGATCGAGCACGTCACCCGGAGGAACGAGCGACGCCCAGCGCACTACCCACGGCGACGGCGTCTTGAGATCGTGATCCATGTGTCGATTCAGTCTAGCACCGCGCGCTCGCGCGCCGCGGCGACGACGAGATCGAACGCCATCGGCATCGAAGCATTGCCAACAGGGTTGGGGAGGGGGTACGGGGAATCGTAGGGTTCCCCTGTTCCGGGCGCGCGCTCGCGCGGCCTGCACCGTTCCGGTAACGTCAGGCGAATGGCGTCGCGGCGACCAAGCCCACCAAGGAGCAAGCAATGAGCGCAAAGACCGTCAGGTTTCCCGGCACGCAGGGTGTCGAGCTCGCCGCACGCCACGATCTGCCCGCGAACGAGCCGCGCGCGCACGCGCTGTTCGCGCACTGCTTCACCTGCTCGAAGGACACCAAGGCCGCGGCCTATATCAGCCAGGCGCTCGCGGCGCGCGGCATCGCCGTGCTGCGTTTCGATTTCACCGGCCTGGGCGCAAGCGGCGGCGAATTCGCCGACACGAGCTTCTCCTCGAACATCGATGACCTCGTCGCCGCAGCGCAGTTCCTGCGCCAGCATCACCGCGCGCCGCAGATCCTCATCGGGCACAGCCTGGGCGGCGCCGCGGTCCTTGCCGCCGCGGCAAAGATCCCCGAAGCGCGCGCCGTGGCCACCATCGGCGCGCCCTTCGATCCGGCGCATGTCGCGCACCTGCTTGGCGCGGGCCGCGTCGAGATCGAGCAAAAAGGCGAGGCGCAGGTCGACATCGGCGGGCGCCCCTTCAGGATCAAGAAGCAGTTTCTCGACGACCTCGCAAAGCACGACGCCGCAAAGAGCATCGCGGGGCTGCGCAAGGCGCTGCTCCTCTTACATGCGCCACGCGATACCGTGGTCGACATCGACAACGCGGCGAAGATCTTCGTCGCCGCCAAGCACCCCAAGAGCTTTGTCTCCCTCGACGGCGCCGATCACCTGCTCTCGCGCGCCGAGGACGCCGCGTACACCGCCGAAGTGCTCGCCGCCTGGACCTCGCGCTACCTCGAGCCGGCGAAGAAAACCGATCAGGCCGCGCCGGCTGCGATCGAAGGCGTGCGCGTGATCGAGGCGGGCGAAGGCCGCTTCGCGCAGCAGGTGTTCGCGGGCCGCCACCGGCTGCGCGCGGACGAGCCGATCGCGGCGGGGGGCGACGACTCGGGTCCCTCGCCATACGACCTGCTGCTTGCCGGGCTCGGCGCTTGCACCGCGATGACGCTGCGCATGTACGCCGAGCAGAAGAAGTGGCCGCTCGAGCGCGTCGCGGTCGATTTGAAGCACGCCAAGATCCACGCCACCGACTGCGCCGAGTGCGAGACCCGGGAAGGACGCATCGACCGCATCGAGCGCGAGATCTCGCTCGAAGGCGCGCTCGACGAGGCGCAGCGCGCGAGGCTGCTCGAGATCGCGAACAAGTGCCCGGTGCACCGCACGCTGCACGCCGAGGTGCACATCCCGACGCGCCTGAAGTAGCGGCTCGGGCGCCGCAACGAGGTTACTGTATGACCTGGTCGGCCTGCAGCAGCAGCGCTGGCGGCACGGTCACGCCGATCGTCTTCGCCGTTTTCAGGTTGATCGTCAGCTCGAATTTCGTCGGCCGCTCGACCGGCAGCCCGGCGGGTGCCGCGCCCCGGGCGATGCGGTCCACGAAGGTGGCCGCGCGGCGATAAAGATCTAAGATATTGGGTCCGTAGGCCATGAGGCAGCCAGCCTCCGCCATTTCGCGCCATTCGCACAATACCGGCACGCCATGCCTCGCGGCGAGCGCGGCGAGCCGCTCGCGGTCGCCGAAGAAAGTCGGGTTGGACACGACGAACAGGCCGTGCGCGCGCTTCGCCGCGGCACCCAGTGCCGCGTCGTAGTCGCGCGAGTCGCGCACTTCGAGCACTTCGAGCTCGACGCCGAGCGCCTTGGCCGCCTCCTGCGCCGCCTTCGCCTGGCTCGCGCTCGCCGGGTGATTCGTCTGCGCAAGGAGCGCGATGCGCGACTTGCGCGGCAGCATCTCGTGCAGCAGCGCGAGCCTTTTGCCGCTCAGCTCGTCGGCGATCATCATCACGCCGGTGACGTTGCCGCCGGGACGCGCGAGGCTCGCGACAAAGCGGCTGCGCACCGGGTCGTCGCCGCTGAAGGCCATGACGATCGGAATCGTCGCGGTCGCCTCTTTCGCTGCGCGAATCGCGGGCGGGCTGACCGCTGCAATCAGGTCGACGCGCATGCGCACGAGCTCTTCGGCGAGCCCCGGAAGCCGGTCGAGCTGTCCGGAGGCGAGCCGCACTTCCAGCACGAGGTTTCGCCCCTCGACGTAGCCAAGCTCGCGCAGGGCTTCGCGAAACGGCTCGAAGACCTCGGCGCCCGTCGAGAGGTACCCGACGCGGTAGACCTTCCCGGGCGCTTGCGCCTGGCCTGCGAGCGGCGCGGCAAGAAGGCAAAGGCCTAGCGCGACGCGCAACATGACCCCGCGAGCCGAGCACGCCGGATACGTTTCGCCGAGATGCCGGTTCAAGTGCAGAGCACGAGGTTCGCGAACTCGACCAGCATGCCTGGCTGGAGATAGGCCGAGAATGTCAGCGCAAGAATGAACGCGCCGAGCGCGAGGAGCGCCGCCTTCCACCACAGCGATCCGAGCGCGAGCGCCATCACGCCACCCCTGCCGCCGGCCCGCGCTCCGCGATCGGCTTCTCGTTCACTGGCAGGTTGACGAGCGCGGCGAACACGCCGAGTCCGATCGACAGGTAGAAGGCGCCGTTGTAGCTGCCGGTGGTGTCGTAGAGATAACCTGCGAGCCACACGCCGATGAAGCTGCCGATCTGGTGGCCAAAGAACACCACGCCGGCCAGCATCGCCACGTTACGCATGCCGAAGATCTGGGCGACCAGGCCGTTGGTGAGCGGCACCGTCGAGAGCCACAACAGGCCGATGCCGCAGGCGAAGACGTAAAGCGACATCGGCGTGAGCGGCGCCGACACGAGATACAGGATCAGCACCGCCCGGATCGAGTAGATCGTCGAGAGCATGTACTTCTTGCTGAAGCGACCGCCGAGCCAGCCCGAGGTGAACGAGCCGATCACGTTGAACAGCCCGATCAGCGCCAGCGCCACCATGCCCTGCTCTGGCTTGAGGCCGTTGTCGACCACGTACGACGGCAGGTGCACCGTGAGCATCGCGATGTGGAAGCCGCACACGAAGTAGCCCCAGAACAACAGGTGAAAGCCGCGCTCGCCCCAAGCCTCGGAGAGCGCCGCACCGAACGTCTGCGGCCTGCCCTGATGCGGCGTCGCCTTGCCGCTGGTGAACACCGCGAGCGGAATGATCAGCGCGGCGAGCAGCGCCAGACCGATCAGCGCCATTTGCCACTCGAAGCGCCCGATCAGGAGCTGCGCGAGCGGCAGGATGGCGAACTGGCCGAAGGAGCCCGCTGCGGTGGCGATACCCAGCGCGGTCGAGCGCTTCTCGGGCGGCGTCACGCGCCCGATCACGGCGAGAATCGTGGCAAAAGTGCTGCCCGAGAGCGCCAGGCCGATCAGCGCGCCCGAGCCGACGTGCAGTGCGAGCGGCGTCTCGGCGAAGGCCATCGCAACGAGGCCGAGCACGTACGTGACGCCGCACAGCGCCACCACGCGTCCTGCGCCGTAGCGATCGGCGATTCCGCCGGCGAAAGGCCCGAGCAGCCCCCAGATCAGGTTCTGGATCGCCATCGCGATCGAGAAGGTCTCGCGGCCCCAGCCGTTGTCGATGCTCATGGGCTGCAGAAACAGGCCGAACGAGGACCGCACGCCGAAACCGATGCACAGGATGACGCAGCTGGCGATGAGCACCGAGGTGGGCGAGCGAAGCGACGCAAGCTTCATGTGCGGGTGAATCCCCTAGCGAGCAGCGGCAGAGTTTAGCGCAGCCACAGGCGCTCCACACCGCACAGTTTGCATGCGCTGCATGCGCCGGCTGCATCCGGGTGCGCGCTCAGGCCGAGGCGCGTGCCGAGGGCAGCTTGGTGACCTGGGACAGATCGCAATCGAGGATCGACTTGCGCAGCGCCTCCACCGCTTCGATGCGCGGGAAGCTCCTGCGCCAGGCAAGCGCCACGCGCCGCTCGGGCACCGGGCGCGCAAAGGGCCGGATGCTGATCAGATCGGCGGCGACGCCGCCCGCGGAGACCGAGGTCGAGGGCAGCACGGTGATGCCGACGCCGCTCGCCACCATCTGGCGGATCGTTTCGAGCGAGCCGCCCTCGAGCGTGCGCGCGAGACCGCTGCGATTCGGCGAGCGGCTCACGCTGTGGCAGAAGTCGAGCACCTGGTCGCGGAAGCAGTGCCCCTCCCCGAGCAGCAGCAGACTCTCCTTGGTCAGCTCGTCGGTCGAGACCTGCTTCTTCTTTTGCCACGCGTGACCTTGAGGCACCGCCACCATGAACGGCTCGTCGTAGACCGCCTGCGTGACGATGCCCGGCTCGTCGAAGGGCAGCGCGATGACGATGACGTCCACCTCGCCCTGCTTGAGCGC
>JBFKUL010000139.1:0-7623 GCA_041635755.1 Burkholderiales bacterium
GCCATCCCAGACGAGTCGCCGACCGAGTTGCTGCGAAAATTCTCGCCACTCGGTCGCTATCTCGAGCGCGAGCTCGGCATGAAGGTCGACTGGACGCCGGTGAACGACTATCCCGCGGTGGTCGAGGCGCTCGCGGCGAAGAAGATCGACCTCGCCTGGTTCGGCGGCGTCACCTTCGTTCAGGCGCGCATGCGGACCGGCAACGCGATCCCGATCGTGCAGCGCGAGGAGGACGCGCGCTTCACGAGCAAGATCATTGTCAGCACAGCGGCGGGCATCAACGGCCTCGCCGATCTCAAAGGAAAGAACTTCGCCTTCGGTTCGCCTTCGTCGACCTCGGGGCACCTGATGCCGCGGCATTACCTCAAGCAGAACGGCATCGACGCGGCGAAGGACTTCAAGCGCATCGCGTTCTCGGGCGCGCATGACGCGACGGCGGCGTGGGTCGAGTCGGGGCGTGTCGAGGCGGGCGCGTTGAACGCCTCGGTGTGGGACAAGCTCGTCGAGCAGAACAAGGTCGACCTGTCGAAAGTCAAGGTGCTCTACACCACGCCGCCGTACTTCGACTACAACTGGACGGTGCGCGGCGATCTCGATCCGGCGATCGTGCGCAGGCTGACCGACGCGTTTCTGAAGCTCGATCGCGCCAATCCCGAGCATCGCGAAATTCTTGAACTGCAGCGTGCTTCGCGCTTCATCGCCACCAGCGCCGAGAACTACCACAGCATCGAGGCGGTCGGGCGCGAGGCGGGCATCATCAAGTAGCCGGCGCGGTCCTAAGCGTGAGCGCCCCCGGCACCCCGATTTCTCCCGCTGCGGAAATCGCACACGCCGCGGCGCGGGGCGCGTCGGGCGCGCTTGCGCTGCGCGTGCGAGCGCTCTCGCTCGATCACCCCGGTGGGCGGCGCGCGCTCGACGCGGTCGATATCGCCGTGCGCCCGGGCGAGCGCGTGGCCATCATCGGACCGTCGGGCGCCGGCAAGACGAGCCTGCTGCGCCTTCTCGCCGTGGCGCAGCGTCAGAGCGCGGGCGAGCTCGAGGTGCTGGGGGCGGACCCCTGGGCGCTCGGCGCCCCCGCGCGGAGGGCGCTGCGCCGCCGGGTCGGGCTGATCCATCAGGCGCCGCCGCTGCCGCCGCGCCAGCGCGTGGTCACCGCAGTGCTGGCCGGTCGTCTCGGTGCCTGGGGCCTGCTCAGGTCGCTGGCCTCGCTCGCCTATCCGCTGGACATTGCGGGCGCCCGGGCAGCGCTCGCGCGGCTCGACCTTGCGGAGCGCCTGTTCGATCGCTGCGATCGGCTCTCGGGCGGCCAGGCGCAGCGCGTCGGCATTGCTCGGGTGCTCTACCAACGCCCCGAGGTCATCCTCGCCGACGAGCCTGTTTCGTCGCTCGACCCGGCGCTCGCCAATCACGCGGTCGGCGTGCTGGTGTCCGAGGCGATCGAGCGCAACATCACGCTGGTCTCAAGCCTGCATGCCGTGGACCTCGCGCTCGCGCATTTTCCGCGCGTCGTCGGCCTGCGCGACGGCAAGGTGATGTTCGACCTGCCGACCGAGCGCATCGAGGACGCGATGCTCGAGGCGCTCTACTCGCAGGAGGGCTTCCCGCCGACCCAGCACGGACGCGCGCTCGAGCTTTCGGCGCAGCGCCTGCGGGGGATGTCCCAGTGACCGCGGTCAGCCTGCCCGCCGCGCGCGATCCGGCCGCGCTACGGCGCCTCGGCCTTGCTGCACTCGCGCTGCTGCTGCTGTGGCCCGGGCTGAGGATCACCGAGTTCAATCCGGCGGTGCTGTTCGAGTCGGGCAACGCGGCGACCATGGGACGGTTCCTGTCGCAGTTCATTCCGCCCGCCATGGCGCCGGATTTTCTGCTGCTCGTAGCACGTGCGACGCTCGAGACGCTGGCGATCGCCACGCTGGGTACCGCGCTCGCCTTTGTGATCGCCTTTCCGCTGTCGCTCGTGACGAGCCAGAGCCTGTCGCTATCGGCCATCGGCCCGTCGCGCGATGCAGGCTGGCGCCGCGCGCTGCGCTATCCATTCCGCCTGCTGCTGATCGTGCTGCGAGCGATCCCCGAGCTGGTCTGGGCGCTGCTGTTCGTGCGCGCGGTGGGTCTCGGGCCCACCGCCGGGGTGCTCGCGCTCGCGATCACCTACGGCGGCATGCTCGGCAAGGTCTATGCAGAAATCTACGAGTCGGGCAGCAACCGGCCGGCGCGTGCGCTGATGGAGGGCGGCGCGGGACGTCTGCAGGCTTACCTTTATGGCCTGCTGCCCGCGGCGCTGCCCGAGCTCGTGTCCTACACCATCTACCGCTGGGAATGCGCGGTGCGCGCCTCGGTGATCATGGGCTTTGTCGGCGCGGGCGGACTGGGTCAGCAGCTCGAGCTCTCGATGCGCATGCTGAACGGTGCCGAGGCGTGCACCATCCTCATCACGTTCCTGTTGCTCGTGCTGCTTGCCGATGGCCTGTCGGCGCTGTTCCGCAGGGTGCTGACGTGAGACCGCGATGAAAACGCTCGGCATGATCACGCTGCTCGCGATCGCGCTGCTCGTGTGGGCGAGCGCCGCGTACCTCGGCTTCGATCCAGGCGCGATTGTCGATCGCGAGGCGCGTGCAGGCATGCTCGTGTACGCAGCGGAATTCTTCCCTCCCGATCTGAGCGCCGAGCATCTCGGGGCGATCGGCAAAGGCGCGCTCGAGACGCTGGCAATCTCCGCAGTCGCGACCCTGCTCGCCGCGCTGCTTGGCATGCTGGTCGCGCTGCCGGCCGCCGGACGCTTCGGCCTCGCCCCGCGGCTCGCGGCGCGCTTCGTGCTGAATGCGCTGCGCTCGATTCCCGAGCTGGTGTTCGCAGCGCTGATGGTGATCGCCGCCGGCCTGGGGCCGTTCGCCGGCACTCTGGCGCTCGCGCTGCATACCACCGGGGTGCTCGGGCGCCTGTTCGCCGACGCGCTCGAGAATACGCCGCGCGAGCCGGCCGAGGCGCTGCTGCAGGCGGGCAGCCCCCGTGTCGCGGCGTTCTTCTACGGAACATTGCCCACGGTGCTGCCGCAATGCGTGGCGTACGCGCTGTACCGCTGGGAGATCAACATCCGCATGGCGGCGGTTCTCGGATTCGTCGGTGCCGGGGGCCTGGGCCAGATGCTGCACGTGTCGCTGTCGCTGTTTCATCAGGCGCAGGCCTCGAGCGTAATCCTCGGCATGCTCGTGCTGGTCATCCTGGTCGATCAGGTGAGCGCGTTGCTGCGCCGCGCGCTCACCTCGGTGCAGCAGTAGGATGGGCGTCATGAGACGCACGGCAATCGCTCTACTGTGGCTGGCAACGCTGGCGCTGAACGGCGCGCAGGCCCAGACGCCGCGCCCGTGGACCGGCGGCGCGACCCCGCCGATTGCGCTGCAGGACCTCGACGGCCGCATGCACCGGCTCGACGCGTATCGCGGCAAGGTGGTGCTGGTGAACTTCTGGGCCACGTGGTGCGCGCCCTGCCGCGAGGAAATGCCTTCGATCGAACAGCTGCGGCGCGCGCTCGAGGGCGAACCGTTCGTCGTGCTCGCGGTGAACGTCGGCGAGCGCGCCGATGCCGCGCGCGCCTTCGCCGACACGATGCCGCTGGGCTTCGCGCTGCTTCTCGACACTGACACCAGCGTGTCGCGCGCCTGGGGCGCGCGCGCCCTGCCGGCGACCTACATCGTCGACGCCGACGGGCGTATCCGCTACAGCTACTTCGGTGCGCTCGACTGGTCGAGTGCGCCCGTTCGCAGGACCATCGAAGGGCTGCTGCCAGCATCCCGGGCGCCGGGACAGCGCGCGCGCGGCTCGGGGGGGGGCGCTTCGTGACGCGCTCCCGCGGCGAGGGTGCGCTCATCGCGTTCGCCGCAGGATTGCTGTGCATGGGCATGGCGTATGCGCAGGAATCCGAACGCAAGCCGCCGTTCGTCACCACGCCCCTCGAAGTGGTCGACCGTATGCTGCGGCTGGCCCAAACTGGCCCGCGGGACTTCGTGATCGATCTCGGCTCGGGCGACGGGCGCATCGTCGTGGCCGCGGCGCGCGATTTTGGTGCGCGAGCGCTCGGCGTCGAGCTCGATGCGGCGCTAGTCGAGCTCGCCCGAGAGCGGGCGCGGGAGGCGGGGGTCGCCCATCGGGCGGCGTTCGAGCATGGTGACGCGCTGCGGGCGGACCTCTCGCGCGCCACGGTTTTGACGACGTACCTGCTGCCGGGCTTGATGGAGCGCCTGCGGCCCAAGTTGCTCACCGAGCTCGCGCCGGGCGCGCGCATCGTCTCACACGCCTTCGTCATGCCGGGATGGAGGCCGGATCGAAGCGAGACGGTGCGCATGCTTGCGCCACATCCAGATCACGGCGAAACGAGCAATCTCTACCTGTGGATCGTGCCGGCGCAGGCGCGCGGCGAATGGCGCTCGCCGGCGACATCGGCGGCCGGGGCGTGGCGCATCCACATCGAGCAGAACCACCAGGAGATCCGGCTCGAGGGCAGCGCTGACGGCGCGCTGCTCGAATTCGACGAGGCGACGCTCTCAGGGCGCGACATCGCTTGGCGCGCGCGCGCGGCGCGCTTTCGCGGCCGTGTCGAGGGCGAGCGGATCGTCGGTGAGCTGAGGATCGATGGGCGGACGCTGCCGCTCGTGCTCGAGCGGGCGCGCTAGGCCGGGCTATGCCGCCTGATTGGGTTCGGTGGGTCGTAGCGGCCGCGCTGTTCGCGCCGTCCGCGGTGCTTGCAGCGTCAGGGGGCGATCACGAATTCTCGGTGACGGTGGACGGAAACCCGCGCCGCTATATCGTCCACGTTCCCCCAACGTCGCGCGCGGCGCCGGCGCTCATCCTCAACTTCCACGGCGGTGGCGGCAGTCCGGTCGGGCATCAGCGCTACGCGCAGCTCGACGCGCTCGCCGACCGGGAAGGCTTCCTGGTGGCGTATCCCTACGGCAGCGGATTGTTTGCCGATCGGCTGTTGACGTGGAACGCGGGCAGTTGCTGCGGCCGGGCGGCGAGCGACGCCGTAGACGACGTCGCGTTCGTGCGCGCCTTGCTCGACGATCTGATGCGGCGCGTACGTTACGATGCGACGCGCGTCTATGCGACCGGCCTGTCGAACGGCGCCATGATGAGCTACCGCCTTGCGGCGGAGCTTTCCGAGCGCATTGCGGCCATTGCTCCGGTGGCGGGGTCGATGGTGCTCGAGCATTTCGCGCCGGCGCGCGCGGTTCCGGTGATGCACATCCACAGCGTCGACGACTTGCGCGCGCTCTACGCGGGCGGGCTGGGCCCGCCGTTTCCACTCACCCGCAAGCGCGTGATGCATTTCCCGGTCGAGGCGCAGCTCGAGCGCTGGGCGCGGGTCAACGGCTGCAGCGGCGGCCCGGTGGTTCAGGAGGAAAGGACCTGGCGCAGCGAAGAGGGCGTCCTGCATACCGCCGCGCGCCTCGCATACACGGATTGCGTGGCCCCGACGATACTGTGGAAGCTCACCGGCGCCGGTCACGTCTGGCCCGGTGGCCAACTGGATTTTCATCCGCGGCTGCTCGGTCCAGGCTCGCGCGTGATCGACGCCAACGAGGAGATGTGGCGTTTCTTTGCGCGCCACCACCTGTAATTCAGGTCACGGTGCGCTAAAGCATTTTGCCCGGATTCATCAGGTCGGCCGGATCGAGCGCGCGCTTGAGCGCGCGCATCAGCTCGAGCTCGAGCGGATCCTTGTAGCGCCGAATCGCGTCGCGCTTGAGCTGGCCGAGGCCGTGCTCGGCCGAGATCGAGCCGCCGAGCGCGGCCACCTCCCGGTAGACGAGATCGTTCACCTCATCGCGCTGCGCCATGAGCGCATCGGTCGCTGCAGCATCGCGCATGCCGACGTTGTAGTGCAGGTTGCCGTCGCCGACGTGGCCGAAGGCGTAGATCACCGCGCCCGGATGGGCCTTGGCAAGCGTCGCGCCGGCGCGCTCAATGAGCTGCGGAACGAGCGACACCGGTACCGAGACGTCGTGTTTCACGTTGCGGAACTGCGCTTCGGGCAGCGCCTCGCGCAGCCTCCATAGCGCCTGCGCCTGCGCTTCGCTGTGCGCGATTGCCACATCGACGATCATCCCGCGATCGGTGGCCTGCGCGAGCGCCGCCTCGGCCGCCGCGCGCAGGGCCTGCGCCGTGCCGGAGTCGTCGATCTGCGCCAGCACGTACCAGGCGTGCGGTGCGTCAAGCGGGTCGCGCGCATCGCGCGCATGCGCGAGCACGGCCTCGAGGCACGCGCGCGAAACCAGCTCGAACGCCGAGATGCGTTCACCGAGGGCGCCGCGCAGGCACGCCAGCAGGGCGACTGCATGCGCGGGACTCTCGAGCGCGATCCACGCGGTGAGCGATGCACTCGGCCGCGGATAGAGCTTGAGCACCGCGGCAGTGATGATGCCGAGCGTACCCTCGGCGCCGAGGAACAGCTGCTTCAGGTCGTAGCCGGTGTTGTCCTTGCGCAGCGCGCGCAGCCCGTTCCAGACGCGCCCGTCGGGCAGCACCACTTCGAGGCCGAGCACCTGTTCGCGGGCATTGCCGTAGCGCAGGACATTCACGCCACCCGCATTGGTCGAGAGGTTGCCGCCGATCTGGCAGCTGCCTTCGGCGGCGAGCGAAAGCGGGAACAGCCGACCGGCCCGCTGCGCCGCATCCTGGATCGCGGCCAGAACGCAGCCAGCCTCGACGGTGATCGTGTCGTTCAAGGCGTCCAGCGCCCGGACGCGGTTCATGCGCGCGAGCGACAGCACGATCTCGCGGCGCGCGCCGGTGGGCACCGAGCCGCCGGAGAGCCCGGTGTTGCCGCCCTGCGGCACGAGCGCCACGCGTTCGGCGGCGCACAGGTGCACGACGTCGGCAACCTGCGCTGTGCTCGCCGGGCGCACCACGCACTCCCCGGCCGCAGCGTATTGCCGCCGCCAATCCGTGAAGAAGGGCGCCGTGTCGACGTCCGCGGTCAGCACGTGGGCGTCGCCCACGACCTGCGCGAGGCGCTCGAGGAAGCTCGCTCCGGGAACTGCAGCCATGAGAAAAACGAAATGCTCGGCAATGATCCTTGACGCCGATTTTGGCACACCGTACTTTGGCGCCAAAGCCCTGCCACTCTTTCGGAGCACCATCATGGTCAGCCACGCCAAGCCGGTCGGCCCCAAGCGCTATCGCGATTCGATCGGCCGCTATTACGAGGATTTCGAGGTCGGCGCGGTCTACGAGCATCGCCCGGGGCGCACGCTGAGCGAAGCCGACAACACCTGGTTCACGCTGCTCACCATGAATCAGCATCCGCTTCATTTCGACACCGAGTACGCGGCGCACACCGAGTTCGGCAAACCGCTGGTCAACTCCTGCCTGACGCTCGCCATCGTCACCGGCATGAGCGTAGCGGACGTGAGCCAGCGCACCGTGGCCAATCTCGGCTGGGACAAAATCCGACTTACGGCCCCAGTGTTCGCGGGCGACACCCTTTACTCGGAATCCGAGGTGCTCGACAAGCGCGAGTCCAAGTCGCGGCCGCACCATGGCATCGTCACCGTGCGCACCACCGGCAAGAAGGCCGACGGCACGGTGTTCATGACCTTCGAGCGCTCGGCACTTATTCCGATGCGC
>JBFKUL010000140.1:0-7595 GCA_041635755.1 Burkholderiales bacterium
CTTCGGCGCCCCCGAGACCGTACCGGCCGGAAAGCTCGCCCTGAAAACGTCGATCGCGTCCAGCCCCGGCTTCACCTTGCCCTCGACGTTGGAGACGATATGCATCACGTGCGAGTAGCGCTCGATCACCATCTGCTCGGTCACCTTGACGCTGCCGGTGCGCGCCACGCGCCCGACATCGTTGCGGCCGAGATCGATCAGCATCACGTGCTCAGCGCGCTCCTTCGGATCGGCGAGCAGTTCCTCGGCCGCGCGCGCGTCCTCCTCGGGTGTAGCGCCGCGCGGACGCGTTCCGGCGATCGGGCGCACCGTGATCGCGTCGCCCGCCAGCCGCACCAGGATCTCGGGCGAGGCGCCGACCACGTGGTGGTCGCCGAAGTCGAAATAGAACATGTAGGGGGAGGGATTGAGCCCGCGCAGCGCCCGGTACAGGGCGAGCGGCGGTACGTCGAACGCGCGCGACGTGCGCTGCGAGATCTGCACCTGCATCATGTCGCCGGCATAGATGTACGCCTTGGAGCGCCGCACGGCCTCGAGAAACTGCGCCTCGGTGAAGGTGCGCGACAGCGCGGCGGGCGCGCCTTGTGCGGGCTCATCGGCCAGCGCGAGCACCATGCTTTCGGGCAGCGGCGTCGCAAGGCGCGCGCGCAGCCGCTCCAGGCGCTCGCGCGCCGAGCGCCAGGCGTCGGGCTCGCGTGGATCGGCGTACACCACCAGATAGAGCTTGCCGAGCACGTTGTCGACCACCGCCAGCTCGTCGGACACGAGCAGCAGCATGTCCGGCGTGTTCAGGGGGTCCGGCTTGTCGCCCTTCAGCACGCGCGGCTCGATATGCTTCACCGTCTCGTAGCCGAAGTAGCCGACCAGCCCGCCACCGAAGCGCAGCGCAGCGGGCACCGGCGCGACCTGATGCGCCTTCAGGTAGGCGCGCACGAATTCGAACGGATCGGCGTCCTCGGCGCGCTCGACGCACACGTCGGCGCCGCGCGCATTGCGCAACAGCCGCCGCACCGTGCGACCGCGCACTTCGATGCGCTCGGCGCACGCCAGGCCGATGAACGAGTAGCGCCCGAAGCGCTCGCCGCCGACCACCGACTCGAGCAGGTAGGAGTACGGGCCGTTGGCCAGCTTCACGTACACCGCGAGCGGCGTGTAGAGATCGGCGCGCGCCTCGGAAACCACCGGCACGCGGGTATAGCCCTGTTTGGCGAGCTTCTGGAAATCGAGCTCAGTCATGAATCGCTCCGCTTGAAACCATCCTGAACTGCAACCTGCGGCCTGACTTCGGCGCGCTGCCCGGGCCGCACGGGCGCGCGCGATGCGTTAGCGGCGCCAGGGACGCCAGCTAGGCCAGGTGAAGCTCGTGGTTGCGTTCGCGCAGTGGATCACGACTGAATCGGAAAAAGGTCCGCTGCATGCAGCAGCGAATCGACTATACCATCACAGTCGATGTCCCGCACCGCTCGGCCCTCCCGGTAGCCGTAGGGCACGAGGTAGATGCGGCAGCCCGCCGCGCGCGCGCCCAAGGCGTCGTTCGCCGAGTCGCCGATGACGACCGTGTCGGCGGGCGCCACGCCAAGCGCGCGGCAGGCGTAGAGAAAAGGCTCGGGATCGGGCTTGCGGCGGCCGACGTCGTCGCTCGTGACCACCGCGTCGAAGAACCTATCGAGCCCGGAGGCCGCGAGCAGCGGCCCGGTGAAGCGCGCCGCCTTGTTGGTCACGCAGGCGAGGCCCACCCCCCGTGCGCGCAGCGCCGCGAGTCCTTCGCGCACACCCGGATAGACGCTCGTGGACGTGCCGTTATGGCGCTCGTAATGCTCGGCGAAGCGGTGCATCGCCGCTTCGAGCATCGCCGCCTCTGGAGCTCGGCCCAAAGCCGCTTGCACGCTGCGCCGCACCAGGTTGGCGATCCCCTGCCCGACAAAGTCGCGCACCGTCTCCGGAGCGAGCGCCTGCAATCCAAACTCGGCGAGCGTCGCGTTGGCCGCCGCCGCAAGATCCGGCGCGGTGTCGAGCAGCGTTCCATCGAGGTCGATGAGCGCCGCCTGCACTGCGCGGTCGGACTTCGCGTCTGGCGCCGTGCCGGCGCGCTTCACGCCGCGCGCCCGCCCGCGGCCTCCAGAGCCGCGCGCATCGCGTGGAGGGTCGCGGCGTAGTCCCCCGAAGCGAAGATCGCCGATCCGGCGACGAAAGTGTCCGCGCCCGCCTTGGCGACCTCGGCGATGTTGTCGGCCTTGATGCCGCCGTCCACTTCGAGCCAGATCTCGCGTCCGGACTTCTCGATACGACGCCGCACCTCGGCAATCTTCGGCAGCACTTGCGCGATGAACTTCTGACCGCCAAAGCCCGGGTTCACCGACATGATGAGCACCAGGTCGAGCTTGTCGAGGGTGTGATCGAGGTAGGAGAGCGGCGTCGCAGGGTTGAACACCAGTCCTGCCTTGCAGCCCTGCTCGCGGATCAGGCCGATGGTGCGGTCGACGTGGTCACTCGCCTCCGGGTGGAACGAAATGATGTTGGCGCCGGCTTCGGCAAAATCCGGGATGATGCGGTCGACCGGCCTGACCATCAGGTGCACGTCGATCGGCAGCTCGACATGCGGCCGGATCGCCTTGCACACCAGCGGCCCGACGGTAAGGTTGGGCACATAGTGGTTGTCCATGACGTCGAAGTGAATCAGATCGGCGCCCGCCGCGGCGACCGCGCGCACCTCCTCGCCCAGGCGAGCGAAATCGGCGGACAGCACGCTCGGCGCGATGCGGAAGGTCATGGCGAGGCGCATTCTATCGCAGCGCCGCGTGCGCCTTGCCGCGCGGGGCGTTTTGAGGTGCAATTCGCCGCATGGCCGACGACAAGCACTACGACATCGCGGTGAGCGCCGCGACGCAATACCTTCCCGAGCAATCGGACGAGGGGGCGGGGCGCTACGTGTTCGCCTACACCATCACCATCCGCAACGTCGGCAACATCAGCGCGCAACTCATCAGCCGGCACTGGATCATCACAGACGCGCAGGGCCTGGTGCAGGAGGTGCGCGGGCTGGGCGTGGTGGGTGCGCAGCCGGTGCTCGCGCCCGGCAAGAGCCACGAGTACACGAGCGGAACGGCGATCGCGACGCCAGTCGGTACCATGCGGGGCAGCTACCAGATGGTGGCCGAGGACGGCACGCGCTTCGAGGCGCCGATTCCCGAGTTCACGCTCTCGGTGCCGCGGGTGCTGCACTGAGCCTGCGCGCGTCCTACGGGCTGCTTGCGCCGATCTACGATCTTGCGGTGCGCCGCGCGCTTGCCGCCCCGCGCGCGAAAAGCCTTGCCCGCCTGCGACCCGCGAGCGAGCGCGAGATCTTGCTCGCCGGGGTCGGCACCGGGCTCGATCTGCCGCACCTGCCAAGCGGACCGCGCTACGTCGGGCTGGATTTCGCGCGCCCGATGCTCGCGCGCGCAGTGCAGCGGCGCGGCGCGCTCGACATCGGCTTCGTCGAGGGCGACGCTCAGCGCCTGCCGTTTGCGGACGCGTCCTTCGACGCGGTGATCCTGCACCTGATCGTCGCGGTCGTGGCGCACCCCGCGCGCTGCCTCGCCGAAGCCGCGCGCGTGCTGCGCCCCAGGGGCCGCGTGCTGCTGCTCGACAAGTTTCTGCGCCCACAGGAGCGCGCCTGGCTGCGCCGCGCGCTCAACCCGCTCGTGAGCCGGTTCGCTACGCGCATGAACGTAGTGCTCGAAAACGCGCTCACCGGCGTGCCCTTTACGGTGCTCGATGACCGGCCGGCGCTCCTTGGCGGCTGGTTTAGACTGGTCGAGCTGGAGCGGCGCTGATCGAGACGCCGCCGTGGCGCGTGCGCCCGCTCACTTCTTCTCGGATGGCGCCGAGTCCTTGCCTGCGGAACGCTTCTTCGGCCACGTCCACCAGACGATCAGCACCAGCAGTGCGAGCGCAGCACCCATTTCGAGGAAGATGACCCACATGATCCGTTCGTTAACCGCCACGTTGACCGCGATTCTACTGGTCGCGGGCTGCGCCGGTCTCGATGAGCGCGCAGGCTGCCCACCGGGCGGCTGCCCGCCATGCCCGAAATGCCCCGAGCCGCCCAAGCCACCTGCCACCGAGGCGACCTACAGCGAGAAGCGCTTCGCCGAGCTGCCGGGATGGGCGACGGCGCAATTCGAGCCGAGCGTGCGCGCCTTCGCCACCGGTTGTCCGCGCCTAGAGCGCGTGCCCGCGCTGGCGCATGCTTGCGCCGTGGCGCGCTCGTTGCCCGCCGGTGACGAGGCGTCGGCACGCGCGTTCATCGAAGGCGTGTTCGTGGCGTACTCGGTGATCTCGCCGGAGGGCTCGGACGAAGGGCTGGTCACCGGTTACTACGAACCGATCATTGCAGGCAGCCGCAGCGCGAGCGCAACCCATCGATTTCCGGTATTCGGCGTGCCGGAGGATCTGGTCATCGTCGACCTGGCGAGCGTGCAGCCGGAGCTGCGCAACATGCGGCTGCGCGGCCGGCTGGACGGGCGCCGGCTGGTGCCCTACTACACGCGCGCCGAAATCGAGTCGAGCGCGCGCACCCTCAGCGACAAACACCGCGCACCCGCCACGTCCGGCAATCCCGCGCCGACGGCGGGCGATGGCGCCGCGCTGCCCGCGCCGGTGCTCGCGTGGGTCGCCGACCCCGTCGAGCTCTTCTTCCTGCAGATCCAGGGCTCGGGCCAGGTCGAGCTCGAATCGGGCGAGCGCATCCGGCTCGGCTACGCCGACCAGAACGGCCATCCGTACCGCTCGCTCGGGCGCTGGCTGGTCGAGCGCGGCGAACTGCCGCTCGAGCAGGCCTCGATGCAGGGCATCAAGAGCTGGGCGGCATCGAACCCGGCCAAGCTCGACCAGGCCCTGAACAGCAATGCGAGCTATGTGTTCTTTCGGGAACTGCCGCCGACCGACGGGCCGATCGGCGCGCTCGGTGCGCCGCTCAGCGCCGGCCACAGCGTCGCCATCGACCGACGCCACATCCCGCTCGGCACACCGGTGTATCTTTCGACGACCTGGCCGCTTTCGGACCAGGTCCTCGAGCGGCTGATGGTCGCGCAGGACACCGGCGGCGCGATCCGAGGCGCAGTACGCGTGGATTTTTTCTGGGGTACCGGACCGGAGGCCGGCGCGCTCGCCGGTCGCATGCGGCAGACCGGCCGCGTGTGGATCCTCTGGCCGCGCGGCCAGCCGCTGCCGCGACCCCTGTAGCGCGACGCGCGCCTCGAAGCGGACCGTTATCGCTTCGCGACGCTCGCGGCGGCGTCGTCGAGCATCGCGCGCAGGCGCTCCAGCGGCAGCCCGCCGGACATGCGCTCGCCGTTGGCGAAGAACAGCGTCGGCGTCGCATTCACGCCGAGCGACTGGCCGAACGCGATGTTCTTGTGCACCGGGTGGTCGCAGCCCGTGTTCGCCGCTGGCGGCACGTGGCGCCTGGCCAGCTCGAGCCATGCCTTGGCCCGGTCCTGCGCGCACCAGGCGCTGATCGACTGGTCGATCAGCTCCGGCCGGATCACCGGGAATATGAAGTAGTGAATCGTGACGTCGTTCGTCTGCGCGAGCACGCTTTCGAATTGCTTGCACGCCGGGCAGTAGGGATCGGAGAACACGGCGAGCACGCGCTTGCCGTTGCCGTTCACGACTTTGACCGCCTGATCGAGCGGCAGCGAATCGAACGAGATCGCGGTGAGCTTGCGCAGGCGCTCCTCGGTCAGATTGCGATCGGACTTGGCGTCGTAGATGCTGCCGACGACGATGTTCTGCGCCTTCGCGTCGGTATAGATGATGCGCACGCCCTGCTCGGTGCGAAATCGCACCTCGAACAGGCCGGCGGGACCCGCCTGGATGCCTTCGATGGTCGCGCCGCCGAGCTTGGCCTGCATCACCTGCCGAATCAGCGCCTCGTTGGCGATGGCGGAACCCGCGAGCAGGCAGCCGGCGAGCAGGGCGATCAGCTGTTTCATTCGAACTCCAGAGTGAAGGTGATTCATTGCATCGCGCGGCGCACGAGAAGGTTCTTTATGACCGGCACACGGTCGGCGAGGTTCAATCCGGTATTACGCGCCCGACCGAGCCAGCCGCCGCCGGCATCGAACAGCCGGTACAGCCCGTGAACCGTGGCGCGCATCGAAAGCAGCGGCTCGGCGCGCGCGCGTTCGTAGCGGCGCAGCAGCCGAACATCGCCCGGGTCGCGCATCGGCTCGCGGGCGGCGAGCACCGCGGCGAGCGCCCGCGCATCCTGCATCCCGAGATTCGCACCCTGTCCGGCAAGCGGATGAATGACGTGCGCGGCATCGCCGAGCAGCGCCACGCGCGGCGCGATCAGCCGCCGCGCGCTGAGCCGCCGCAACGGGTAGGCCTTGGGCGGCGTCACCCGCTTGAGCAGGCCGAGCGCATGACCCGTAGCGCCTTCCACTTCGCGGCAAAGCTCGTCGGGCCCGAGCTCGAGCAGGTGCGCCGCCTGCGCGTCCGGCAGCGACCACA
This sequence comes from Burkholderiales bacterium, assembly GCA_041635755.1. GTDB lineage: Bacteria > Pseudomonadota > Gammaproteobacteria > Burkholderiales > SG8-39 > JBFKUL01. The sequence continues at coordinate 6,499 of JBFKUL010000140.1, forward strand.
CCATCGACACGTGCGCACCGGGAAGCGGCAGCAGCGCGAGCACCGGGCCGCCTTGGAACCACTGGTACGCGACGTTCTCGTGCGCGCGCTCGCATGCAAAATTAGCAACCACCGCGGTCTGACCATAAGGCCGTTCGTCGAACGCAATGCGCGCCTGGGCGCGCACGAACGAGCGCGCACCATCCGCGCCCACCACGAGCTTTGCCTCGAGCGCGCGGCCGCCCTGCAGACTCAGCGTAGCGCACTCGGGCGCCACCTCGAGCGCTTCGCAGGCCGCGGGCGCGAACAGCTGCGTCGCGCCATCTTCCTTAAGCGAGCGCCATAGCGCCTGCTGGAGCACGCTGTCCTCGACGATCCACGCCAGCTCCGGGACCCCGGTGCGGTACGCATCGAACTCGATCTTTGAACGGCCGTCGTCGCCGAACACCTGCATCGCATGTACCGGCGTGAGCCATTCAGGCGAAATCGCCTGCCAGGCACCGATCTCCTCGAGGAAGGCGACATTGCCCGGGCTGATGGCGTAGACGCGCGCATCGAACGCTTCCTTGCCCGCGCCAACGGCGTCGTGACGCTCCTGCGCCACCAGAGCGACCGACAGCCCGCGCGCGGCGCGCGCTAGGCTCGCGCCGACCGGTCCGGCGCCAACGATGACGAGGTCGAAGTTCATGACGATTGTTCGCCGGCGCGGACCGGCGTATTGGCGTTCATTCTAGCCCGCGGACTCGGCCCACCGCGGGCCGTGCGCCGCGCGGAGTGTGACGTGCATCTCGACAACGTTGTGGCGAATCGCGCGTCGGGTTCGTGCGCGCAATTCGATGCGAGGGACCGCAGTCGTGCGCCCCATCGCATTCCCGCGTGGTTGTCGAGGCGCATCGCTGTGCAGGAACAATGCGCGTTGCGACGCCGGAGCACTTCTTAAGTAGTTGTTTATTTGAAATATTAATTTCTCCGGTAAGACGGCAGGCAGATTGCGCACCGGGTCGAGGCGGGGCGAACGACCGCGACGCTTGCTCGGCACTCGTGGCGGCATTGAGCGCACGCTGGAGAAGCGCTCCCGTGCAACCTTGACCTCGGCGCGCGCGGAGGTGACAATTCGC
>JBFKUL010000141.1:0-7553 GCA_041635755.1 Burkholderiales bacterium
GGAAGGTGCCGGCCTGCGCGTGGGCATCGCAGTGAGCCGCTTCAACGATCAGATTTGCGCGCGACTCCTCGAGGGCGCGCAGGGCGAACTCGCACGGCTTGGCGTGCGCTCCGCCGATGTCACCGTCACCCGCGTCGCGGGCGCGCTGGAAATCCCGCTCGCGCTGCAGTGGATGGCGCAGTCCGGAAAATTCGATGCGCTGGTTGCGATCGGCGCGGTGGTCCGAGGCGAGACCTATCACTTCGAAGTGGTGGCGAACGAGTCGGCGCGCGGCCTGATGGACGTGGCGCTCGAGTTCGGCATCCCGGTCGCCAACGGCATACTTACGACCGACGACGAGGCGCAAGCACTGGCGCGCGCCGACAAGGGCGCCGAGGCGGTGCGCGTCGCGATCGAGATGGCGCGCTTGCGGGGCGCGCTCAAACGACACTTCGTGGAGCGCGGTGCATGAAAACCGCTCGACGTCGCGCACGCGAGATCGCACTGCAGGCGCTCTACGGCTGGCAGCTCGCCGGCGGCGAGCCGCCGACCGTGCTCGAGCAAGCCGCGGCGCTGGAGGGCTACGAACGCAGCGACAGAGCGCTGGTCGAAGCGCTGGTGCGCGGCGTCATCGGGCGCGCTGGCGAGCTGGAGTCGCTCATCGCGCCGCTGCTCGCCGAGCGTGCCTTCCGTCAGCTCTCGCCGGTCGAGCGCGCGATCCTTTACATCGGCGCCTTCGAGCTTGCGGCGCAGCCTCAGACGCCCTTCAAGGTGGTGGTCAACGAGGCGATCGAGCTCGGCAAGAGCTTCGGCGGCACGGATGGCCACCGCTTCGTCAACGGCGTGCTCGAGAAGCTCGCGGTCAACCTGAGAAGCGCCGAGGTCCGCCGTGCCAAGGCTGCGGCGCTTTCCACTTCGGGCGACGGCGGCCGCTGAGACGGTCGCCGGGCGTTGCGCCGAATCGCGCCATGGCCTCGGAGTTCGAGCTCATTCGTCGCCACTTTGCGCGTCCGGCTCGCACGCGCGACGGGCGCCTGGTGCTCGGTGTGGGCGATGACGCGGCGCTGTTGCGCGCCGCGCCCGGCATGGTGCTCGCCGCCTCGACCGACATGCTGCTCGAAGGCCGGCACTTCACCGTCGGCGCCGATCCGCGCCTGCTTGGGCACAAAGCGCTTGCGGTGAACCTTTCGGACCTGGCGGCGATGGGCGCGACGCCGCGCTGGGCGACGCTCGCCATCGCGCTGCCCTCGGACGACGAGCGCTGGCTGACGGCGTTTGCCGACGGGCTCTACGCACTTGCCGACGAGCACGGGGTAACGCTGGTCGGCGGCGACACGACGCGAGGGCCGCTCAACATCTCGATCACGGTCCTTGGCGAGGTCCCCGAGGGCCTGGCGCTGCTGCGAAGCGGCGCGCGCGCCGGGGACGACGTCTGGGTTTCGGGCGAGCTTGGCGGCGCCGCGCTCGCGCTCGCCGCGCGCGAGGGCCGGGCGCGGCTCGAGGCGGTCGACGAGACGGCGCTGTTCATGCGCCTCGACGCGCCGCAGCCGCGCGTCGCGCTCGGCGAGCGCCTGCGCGCGCTCGCAAGCGCCTGCATCGACGTATCGGACGGCTTCGCGGCCGATCTGGGCCACATCCTCGAGCGCTCGAGCGTCGGTGCGCGCATACGCTACGAGGCGCTGCCCAGGGCGAGCGCCTTCGCGCGCCTCAACGAGGCCGAGCTCGAGCGCCGCTGCGTGCTCGCCGGTGGCGACGATTACGAGCTGGTGTTCACCGCGACGAAGGCCAAGCGCGCCGAGCTGGCGGCGCTTGCTCATGAGCTCGCGCTGCCGCTGGCGCGCGTCGGCGAGATCGAGGCGGGCGAAGGGAGACTCTCGGTGCTCGACGCGCAGGACCGCACGCTGCCACACGCGGGCGGCTTCGATCACTTCGCGGGGACGCGATGACCGTGCTGCGCCCGGACGCGGCGTTCGTGTTCGCTCACCCGGCGCATTTCGTTGCCTTCGGCTTCGGCACCGGCCTCGCGCGCGTCGCTCCGGGCACCTTCGGCACGCTGCTCGCCTTCCCCCTCTATTGGTTGATCGCGCGCTACGACGCTTCGCTTGCGTTGCTCGGCGCGACCGCGCTGTTCTTTCTGGTCGGCGTCTGGGCCTGCGACCTGACCGGCCGGCACCTCGGCGTCGCGGATCACGGCGCCATGGTGTGGGACGAGGTGGTGGCGTTTCTGCTGGTGCTCGCGATCGTGCCCGCTGAGCCCGCCTGGCAGGCTGCCGCGTTCGTCTTGTTTCGCGCCTTCGATATCGCCAAACCCTGGCCGATCCGGCATTTCGAGCGGCGCTGGAAGAACGGTTTCGGCGTGATGTTCGACGATCTGCTGGCGGCGGGCTACACGTTGCTTGCTCTGGCGATCGCGCAGAGGATCCTGTTCTGATGACCACCGATCCGCTTGCGGCACTCGCCACGCGCGCCGGGCAACGCCTGAAAGAGGCGAGGGCGATGCTCGCCACGGCCGAGTCGTGCACCGGCGGCTGGGCGGCGCAGGCCATGACCGCGATCGCCGGTTCCTCGGACTGGTTCGAGCGCGGCTTCGTGACCTACTCGAACGAGGCCAAGCAGGAACTCCTCGGCGTGTCCGAGGCAACGCTTGAGCGCCACGGCGCGGTCAGCGAGCAGGCCGCCGCCGCGATGGCGCTTGGCGCGCTCGAGCGCAGCCGCGCGCAGGTAACGCTCGCAGTCACCGGCATCGCCGGTCCGAGCGGCGGCTCGCCGGACAAGCCCGTCGGCATGGTGTGCTTCGCGTGGGCCGCGCGCGGCGCAGCGCCACGCTGCGAGACACGCCATTTTTTGGGCGATCGCGAGAGCGTGCGCCGCCAATCGGTCGAGCGCGCGCTCGAAGGCATCATCGAGCTGCTTGACGCGGGCCTGCCGCAGGTCTAAAAAATAAAAGTCGGAGCGTGTCTCTTGCGAGAGCGTCGTCCGACCCTAAGATAGCCATCATGGCCACCATTCGACCCGCGGCGGTCGCCGGCGCCTTCTATCCCGGCGAAACGCGGCAGCTCTCCGCCGAGTTGGACCGGCTGCTCGAGCCCGAGGCGCCGCGTGACGCGGGCTTCGGCTTGCCGAAAGCGCTCATCGTGCCGCACGCGGGCTATGTCTACTCCGGCCCGGTGGCGGCGAAAGGCTACGAGACGCTTGCCGGCGCACGCGGTGTGGTGAAGCGCGTCGTGCTGCTCGGACCGGTGCACCGCGTGCCGGTGCGTGGGCTCGCGCTGCCGGGGGCGGACGCCTTCGATACGCCGCTGGGTCGCGTGCCGGTGGACGCGGCGGCGGTGCGCGCGCTCGAGCGTCTGGGCCAGGTGGTGGTGAGCGCGGCGGCGCACCGGCTCGAGCACTCGCTCGAGGTGCAGCTGCCGTTCCTGCAGCGCATGCTGGACGAGTTCACGATCGTGCCGCTCGCGGTCGGCATGGCGTCGACCAAGGACGTGGCGCAGGTCATCGAACGCCTTTGGGGCGGTCCCGAGACGCTTATCGTGCTGAGCACCGATCTGTCGCACTACCATCCCTACGACGAAGCGAAGACGATCGATGGCGCGACGCTCGCGCGTATCGAAGCATTCGCCAGCGACATCGATCATGAGCAGGCATGCGGCGCGACGCCGCTCAACGGGTTGCTGCACGTGGCAAGAGCACGCGGCCTCGCGATCAAGCAGCTGGCGGCATGCAACTCGGGCGATACCGCGGGTGATCGCGATCGCGTCGTCGGCTACTCGTCCTTTGCGCTCTACGAGGGCGACGAGGTCACGCGCGAGGAGGCGGGCCGAACGCTCATCGGCGTCGCGCGCGGCTCGATCGGGCATCGGCTCGGGCAAGCCGCCGAACCCAGGCTCGACGCGCCGGCGTGGCTCGCGCAGGCCGGCGCCACATTCGTCACGCTGATGATCGAAGGCAAGCTGCGCGGCTGCATGGGCAGCCTCCAGGCGCACCGCCCGCTTGGGCTGGACGTGGCCGAGAATGCGGCCGCGGCGGCATTCCGCGATCCGCGCTTTCCGGCGCTCAAGCTCGAAGAATGGTCGAGAACCGAAGCCGAGGTGTCGCTGCTCTCGGTACCGCAGCACCTGCCCTTCAGCGACGAGGTCGACCTGCTCGTGAAGCTTCGCCCGGGCATCGACGGCGTGATCCTCGAGCACGGCGAGCGCCGCAGCACGTTCCTGCCGCAGGTGTGGGAGGGATTGCCGGACCGGCGCAGCTTCATCGAGGAGCTCAAGCGCAAGGCCGGTATCACCGCGGACACGCGGCTGATCCACTGCAAGATCTGGCGCTATCAGGTCACGAAGTGGCGCCAGTGCGAGCTCGGGGCGAACTGACATGACGAGCGAAGCGCACTATCCGGGACGCTGGTGGCACCCGCTCGAAGACGGCCGCATCCAGTGCGACCTGTGCCCGCGCGACTGCCGGTTGCACGAGGGCCAGCGCGGCCTGTGCTTCGTGCGCAAGCGCGAGGGCGACGCGATGGTGCTGACGACGTGGGGCCGCTCCTCGGGCTTTTGCGTCGATCCGATCGAGAAGAAGCCGCTCAATCACTTCTACCCCGGTACGAGCGTGCTCTCGTTCGGCACCGCGGGCTGCAACCTGGCGTGCAAGTTCTGCCAGAACTGGGACATTTCGAAGTCGCGCGAATGGGACACGCTCGCCGACGAGGCGACGCCCGAGACGATCGCCGAGGCGGCGATCCGGCTGGGCTGCAAGTCGGTCGCCTTCACCTACAACGACCCGGTGATCTTCGCCGAGTATGCGATCGACATCGCGGCGGCCTGCCGCGCGCGCGGCGTCAAGACCGTGGCGGTGACCGCGGGCTATATTCACGCCGAGCCGAGGCGCGAGTTCTACGCCGCGATGGACGCCGCGAACGTCGACTTGAAGGGCTTTACCGACGAGTTCTACTTCAAGATCTGCGGCGGCCGGCTTGCGCCGGTGCTCGAGACGCTCGAGTACCTGGTGCACGAGACCGACGTCTGGACCGAGATCACCACGCTGCTGATTCCGGGCAAGAACGACTCGGACGCCGAGCTCGAGGCCGAGGCGAAGTGGATCATGCAGCGCCTCGGGCCGGACGTGCCGCTTCACTTCACCGCGTTCCATCCCGACTGGAAGATGCTCGATGTGCCGCATACGCCGGCCGCGACGCTCACCCGCGCGCGAGAAATCGCGCTGAACGCGGGGCTGCATTACGTGTACACCGGCAACGTGCACGACGCGTCGGGCGGCACCACGCACTGCCCGTCGTGCGGCGCGGCCGCGATCGTGCGCGACTGGTACGACATCCGCGCCTACCGCGTGAGCGATGCGGGCGCCTGCAAGGCCTGCAGCACGCCGCTCGCCGGCCGCTACCAGAAATTCGGCAAGCCCTTCGGCCCGCGGCGCATCCCGGTGCGCCTCGCGCACGCCACGGCCTGATGATTCCAGCTCCGTGCCGGCTGCACGCGTGAGCCTGCAGCCAGGCTCGGGCGGCTGGCTCGCCGCGGTCTGCGCGAGCCGCCTGCTCTCGGCAAGCTGGTTCGTCGCCTATTCGGCGGTGCTGCCGCTGACGCGCGCCGAATGGAACCTGTCGGCGAGCGAAGCCGGCATGATCCAGTCGGCCTTCCACCTTGGTTACTTGGTATCGCTGTTCATCGTCGGCTTTCTCGCCGATCAATTCGGCGCGCGGCGCACCTTTCTCCTCACCAGCATCGCCGGCTGGGTGAGCCCGCTGCTGTTCGTCGCCTTCGCCGACGGCTTCACCTCGGCGCTCCTGCTGCTCGCGCTGACCGGGCTGTGCCAGGGCGGCAGCTATACGCCGGTGCTCGCGCTGATCAACGACAACGTCGCTCGCGAGCGCCGCGGACGCGCGATGGGTTTGCTGATCGCCGCGTCGAGCGCGGGCTATGCGCTGTGCCTCGGCATCGCCGGTCTGGTGCTCGTGTTCGCTGGCTGGCGCAGTGCGGTCGGCGCGGTCGCGGCGCTGCCGATCATCGCCTGGCTGCTCGCGCTCGCCACGATGCGCTCCACGCCGAACCGGATCCACCCGCGTCCGGCCGGCGCGTCCCTGCTCGCCGCGCTGCCCGCGGTGCTGAAGAACCGCAAAGGCATGCTCTCGGTGTGGGGCTATACGTTCCACAACTGGGAGCTGCTCGGCCTGTGGGCGTGGCTGCCGGCGTTCCTCACCGCGGCGCTCGTCGGCGGCGGCGCGAGTACTGCCGAAGCGGCTGCGGTGGGCCTTTCGTTTGCCGCGCTCACCTACGTCGCCAACATCGGCGGCTCGATCGTCGGCGGCACCATGGCCGACCGCTGGGGGCGCACGCAGACCATCCTGTTGTGGTCGTGCGTCAGCCTGACCCTGTCGTTCTCGATCGGCTGGATGATTGCGCTGCCGATCGGCTTTTTGGTGGCGCTCGCCTGCCTGTACAACTTCGCCGGCATTGCCGATTCGGCGACGCACTCGACGGTGCTGGCCGAAAGCGTGCCGCCGCATTATCTCGGGGTAGCCTACGCCGTGCGCTCGGTGATCGGCTTCGGTGCCGGGGTCTTGAGCCCGGTTGTGTTCGGGCTGGCGCTCGACCTCGCCGGCGGCACCCGCCAGACGAGCGATTCTTTCGCTTGGGGCGTGGCATGGGCAACGCTTGGTCTGGGCGCCGCGCTTGGGCCGCTCGCCACGCTCAAGCTGCACCGCCTCGCGCGATGAGGCCGTTCTCCGCCGCCTGCGAACGCAACCGGGGGCCGATCCTCGAGATCCTCGCGCGCGTGTTCGCCGATCGCCGAGCCGTGCTCGAGATCGGCTCGGGCACCGGGCAGCACGCGGCCCATTTTGCGCCGGCGCTGCCGCAGCTCGTGTGGCAGCCGAGCGACGTCGACGAGCATCTCGCGGGCATCCGCATGTGGACCGACGACGTTCGCGCGCCCAATCTGCGTAGACCGCTTGCGCTCGATGTCGACGATCCATGGCCCGCGGTCGAGGCCGACGCGGTGTTCTCCGCCAATACCTGCCACATCATGAGCTGGCTGCAGGTCGAGCGCATGTTCGAGTGTGTCGGGCGGCTGCTGCCGCCCGGCGGGGTGTTCGCGCTGTACGGCCCGTTCAGCTACGACGGGCGCCCCACCTCGGAGAGCAACGCGCGCTTCGATGCGATGCTGCGCGCCGACGACCCGCTCAGTGGCCTGCGCGACATGGGCGAGCTGTGCGCGCTCGCCGCGCGCTGCGGGCTAGCGCTCGAGGAGGACAACGCGATGCCCGCCAACAATCGGCTGCTGGTGTTCCGCAAGCAGGCGGCGGTCGACCGCGCGTAGCGGCGCGAAGGGAATTCCGATCGGAATACCCTCGATCGGGCCTCGCTACACCTCGAATCAGGTGCTGTCGCCCTTGGCCGGCGGCAGCTGGGTGCGCCACTGTTCGGCGCGGCGCCGCGCCTGATCGCGCTGCTCGGCGCTAAGCGTTGCCTCGAGTGCTTTCTTATGGGTAAGCCCCTGCTCGTGGGGCTTCTTGCCCTCCTGCTCGGTGCCCAGGACGTACCACATGTACGCGGTGACCGGGTCCTTGACCA
>JBFKUL010000142.1:0-7446 GCA_041635755.1 Burkholderiales bacterium
AGCATGTCATGAAGCACGAGGGCGTCTGGATCACTCGGCGCCTGGACATCGCGCGGCACTGGATCAAGACACATCCCTATCCGGGGAAGGGTTTGAACGAGTAGCGCGCGCGATCCGTCCAGTGGGAACTCCCGCAGCAGGAAAGCGACTACCAAAGGCGCAGGCGGCCGACCGCCCGCGCTTCAGCGAGGCGCTGAACGGCGACGTCCTTACGCCGCCTTCACCGACGGCAGGCCTGCAAGCGCCATTGCGAGCTCGCTCTCGTCGTACTCCTGGTCGACGAGCTTGCCGCTGAAGTAGTCCATGTAGGCCTGCATGTCGAAGTGGCCGTGGCCGCAGAGGTTGAACAGGATCACCTGCGACTTGCCTTCTTTCTTGCAGCGCAACGCCTCGTCGATGGCCCCTTTCACCGCGTGGTTCGCCTCGGGGGCGGGAAGGATGCCCTCGGCACGCGCGAACTTGACGCCCGCGTCGAAGCATTCCTTCTGGTGATAGGCGCGCGCCTCGAGCAGTCCCAGCTCCTTGCAATGCGACACCAGCGGCGACATGCCGTGGTAGCGCAGGCCCCCGGCGTGGAACCCGGGCGGCGTGAAGGTCGAGCCGAGCGTGTGCATCTTGACGAGCGGCGTGAGGTGGCTCGTGTCGCCGAAGTCGTAGGCGTACTTGCCGCGCGTCAGGCTCGGGCAGGCCGAGGGCTCGATGGCGACGATGCGCCGCTTCTTGCCGCCGCGCAGTTGCGCGCCGAGGAACGGGAACACCAGGCCGGCGAAATTGGAGCCGCCGCCGGTGCAGCCCACCAGCACGTCCGGATCGTCGCCCGCCATCTCGAGCTGCAGCATCGCTTCCTGGCCGACCACGGTCTGGTGCGTGAGCACGTGGTTGAGCACCGAACCGAGTGCGTACTTGGTGTCGTCGTTGGTCGCGGCGACTTCGACCGCCTCCGAGATCGCGATGCCGAGGCTGCCCGGGTGGTCCTTGTTCTGCTTGAGGATCGCCTTGCCCGAGTTGGTCTGATCCGATGGCGAGGCGATGCACGTCGCGCCGTAGGTCTCCATCAGCGCGCGGCGGTAGGGCTTCTGGTTGTACGACACGCGCACCATGAACACCTTGATCTCGATGCCGAAGAGCGCACCGGCGAAGGCGAGCGACGAGCCCCACTGGCCGGCGCCGGTCTCGGTGGTGATCTTCTTGATGCCGGCTTCCTTGTTGTAGAACGCCTGCGCCACCGCGGTATTCGGCTTGTGGCTGCCCGCCGGCGAGACGCCTTCGTACTTGTAGTAGATCTTCGCCGGGGTCTGCAGCGCCTTCTCCAGGCGCCGCGCTCGAAAGAGCGGCGAGGGGCGCCACTGCCGGTAGATATCGCGCACCGGTCCCGGAATCTCGATCTCGCGCTCGGCGCTGACTTCCTGCGCGATCAGCGCCATCGGAAAGAGCGGCGCCAGGTCGTCCGGCCCGACAGGCTTCATGGTGCCCGGATGCAGCACCGGCGGCGGCGGCGAGGGCAGGTCCGCCATCAGGTTGTACCAGTGCTTCGGAATGCGCGATTCATCCAGGACGTACTTGACGGTGTCGTTCATGGTTTTTCCCCCTCGTTGGATGGATGCATCGTAGCCCAGTGGAAGCCGGTAGAGTGCGCCGGCAAATTGATGGTGGTCAAGGTCGCGACGGATGCGGGTGCGACGTGCATGGGGTGATCAGCGCCGCGCGACCTTCGCTGCAGTGCGCTCAAGTCCGGGCCCGTAGTCGCGCTGCGCGCTTTCGCGGCTCACCTTGCCCTCGCGCACGTCGCGCGCCAGCGCCTCGGGATCGCGTTCGCGCGGGTCGCCATAGCCGCCGCCGCCCGCCGCGTCCATGACCACGACGTCCCCCGGCCGCAGCTGCGTCAGGCCGTAGGGATCGCCCGGCGCGCCGTTCACGAGGAACTGCGCGCGCGCGCCGGGCTGGCCGCCGAAAAGGCCTTCCGGCGGCAGGCGAAAGCGACCGGACTGGATCGCGAGCATCACCGGTGGCAGGGGCGCGTGCTCGTCGTCGGGCACGCGAAACACCTCGCGCCGGCCGGGTGCGCCGCGCTGCCTGCCGGGGCCGCCCGAGTCGGGCAGCAGCTCGCGCCGCTCGACGATGAGCGGCGAGTCGCTCTCGAGGATCTCGACCGGAGTGTTGGCGCCGTTCGCGGGAAAGATGAAGCAGCCTTCGCCGTCACGGCTCGCGCCGGCGCCCAGCCCGCCGCCGCGGATCAGGACCGTATGGAACGCCCGTCCGTCGTGGCGCCGTCCGTAGAACACCTGCATCGTTGCCGGCGTACCGCCGCCCGCGGCGACGACGCGCCCGGGCAGCGCTCCCGCGAGCGCGCGGTAGACGATCTCGGTGAGGAAGTGCCCGATCTGCATGCGCGCGGCGACCGCGGCAGGCGGGCGGCAGTTGACCACCGTGCCTTCGGGCGCGACGAGTCGGATCGGCGCGGCGATGCCGTGGTTGTTCGGGATCTCCGGGTCGAAGATGCTTTTCACCGCCATGTGCACGTACGCGTAGGTGAAGTTGTAGACCACGTTGCCGCCCCAGCTCACCTGCGGCGAGGAGCCGCTCAGATCCACGGTGATGTCGCTGCCCGAGATCGTCACGGCGCAGCGGATGCGTACCTCGGGCGCGCCTTCTCCCTGTTCGATGACGCCTTCGGCGCGATAGGTGCCAGGCGGCGCCTTGGCGATCGAGGCGCGGATGCTGCGCTCGCTGCGCGCGATGATCTCGTCGGCGAGCTCGTCGAGGCTCTCGAGCCGGTATTCCTCCAGCATGCGCACGATCTGCGCGGCGCAGACGTGGTTGGCGGCAACCTGCGAGCGGATGTCGCCGGTCACCTGCTCGGGCGTGCGCACGTTGGCGCGGATCATGTCGAGCAGGCCCTGGTTGAGGCGGCCGGCGTCGTAGAGCTTGACGAGCGGAATGAACAAACCCTCCTCGAACACTTCGCGGTTGTCCGACGCGACGCGCCCGCCGATGTCGGAGTGGTGCAGGATGCAGGCCGTAAACGCGACCCGCCGCCCGTGCGAGAAGATCGGGCTCAGCACGCACACGTCGTTCAGGTGCCCGGCGAGCGCCCACGGGTCGTTGGTGATGTAGACGTCGCCCGGCTGGAACGAGCCCGGCGGCAGGGTTTCGACGATCTTCCGGATGCCGATCGCCATGGCGCCGGACTGGCCCGGCGTGGCGAGCGTACCCTGCGCCAGCTCCCGGCCGCGCGAGTCGGTGAACATGCAGGTGTAGTCGTGCGCGTCGCGCAGCAGGCTGGAGAACGCGGTGCGCGCCACCGCCGCGTCGGACTCGTCGACGATGGCCACCAGCCGCCGCCAGAGGATCTCGAGCGTGATCGGGTCAAAGCGCTTCGGCATGGCCGCGCTCCGGGGGCAGGGTGATCCACAGGAAGCCGAATTCGTCCACGCGAGCGTGCGCGCCGTCGCCGACGATCACGGTCGACTCGCGCTCCTCGAAGATCGCCGGGCCGGGAATCTCGGCGCCGGGCGCGAGCTTGTAGCGGTCGTAGACGGCGTGCGCGATGAATGCGCGCGCGGCGTCGCAGAACGCCTGGCGTTCGCCCTTGACGGCGTCGGCCACGCGTCCCTTGGCTGTGAGCTTCGGCAGCGTGAGCAGCTTCACCGGCAGGCTCGCACGCACGCAGAAGTTGACGAACTCGACCGGCGATTCGGGATAGGTGCGGCCGTAGAGCCGCGCGTAGACCTCGTCGAAGCGCCGGCGCAGCGCCTGTGCATCGAGCCTGGCGAAATCGCCCTCCGGAACCGGGAGGTTCGTCTCCGAGCCCTGTCCGACGAAGCGCACTTCCACCGAGCGCGCGAAGCTGACCACGCCTTCGGCGCCGGCCTTGCGCAACGTGCGCTCGCCTTCGACCTCCAGATCGCGAAACAGCGCCTCGAGCCTGGCGAAGTCGGCGGTCGCAAAGGGCGCCTTGTGGCTGCGCACGAGGTCGAAAGCGCGCGGCGCAGTGAAGAATCCAAGCGCCGATCCCACCCCGGCGTTGGGCGGCACAACCAGGCGCGGCGCGCCCAGCTTGCGCGCGAGGCCGTAGGCGTGCACTGGTCCGGCGCCGCCGAAGGCCACCACGGTGACGAGCTGCGGGTTGCCGCCGCGTTCGGCGATATGCGTTTTCGCGGCCGCGGCCATGGTCTCGTTGATCAGGTCGTGCACGCCCCAGACCGCGTCGATGAACGACACGCCGAGCGGCTTCGCCACGCGTTCCTCGATGCCGCGCCGCGCGGCCTCGGCATCGAGCGGCATCGTGCCGCCGAGAAAATAGGCGGGATCGAGGTAGCCGAGCAGCAGGTCCGCATCGGTCACGGTCGGCTCGGTGCCGCCGCGCCGGTAACAGATCGGTCCGGGCTCGGCGCCCGCGCTCTCGGGGCCGACCTGCAGCGTGCCGAGCCGGCTTGCGCGCGCGATGCTGCCGCCGCCGGCGCCGATCTCCATCAGGTCCACCACCGGCACCTGGATAGTGAGGCCGCTGCCTTTCTGGAAGCGCTGCACGCGGCCGACCTCGAAGGTCGGCACCACGCCGGCGACGCCGTTCTGGATGAGACAGGACTTGGCGGTCGTGCCGCCCATGTCGAAGCAGAACATCTCCGGGCAGTCGAACAGGCGGCTGTAGTACTCCCCGGCGATCACGGCAGCGGTCGGGCCGGACTCGATGATGCGCACCGGGAACTCGGCGGCGGTCTCGGCCGAGGTGACGCCGCCCGACGAAAGCATGATGAACAGGCGCCCGCGGAAGCCGAGCGACGCGAGACGCTCGCGCAGGTGCCGCAGGTAGGACTCGGTGAGCGGCTTGACGTAGGCGTTGGTCACCGTGGTGCTGGTGCGCTCGTACTCGCGGATCTGCGGCAGCACCTCGTAGGAGATGGACACCGAAGCCTGCGGCAGCTCCTCGGCGATCAGGCGCTTGAGCGCCAGCTCGTGCGCCGGGTTCTCGAAGGAGTTGAGCAGGCACACGGCGACCGACTCGACGCCGAGCCGCGCCGCCTCGCGCAGCGTCTCGCGCGCCTGCGCCTCGTCCAGCGGAGCGAGCACGCTGCCGTCGGCGCGCAGGCGCTCGCGCACCTCGAAACGCCGCTCGCGCGGCACCAGCGGCTCGGGCATCTGCGCGAACGGGTCGTAGGCGGCGTAGCGGATCTCGCGTCCGAGCTCGAGCACGTCGCGAAACCCCTGCGTGGTGATGAGCCCGGTGCGCGCCCCCTTGCGCTCGATGATGGCGTTGATCACAAGCGTGGTGCCGTGCACCACTTCCTCCAGCCCCTCGATGCAGCCGGGGACCTGGCGGGCGAGGGCGCGCACTCCGTCGTCGATCGCCTGCGACGGGTCGCGCGGGGTGGTCAGGCACTTGTGGGTATGCGTGCGCCCGGTCGCGTCTTCGAGCAGGACGAAATCGGTGAACGTGTCGCCGACGTCGATTCCGATGCGCATCCGGCTTGCGTTCCTTGTGTATACCGTATACTGTACACGTAAATGGCCGGGTTCCGAAACCCCCTGCTTCAGACCCCTGCGCGGGCGATGCCGGCGCGGGTGGCCGTGATCGGCGCGGGCACCATCGGCCCGGACATCGGCTATTACCTGAAGAGCGCCCGCCCGGAGCTCGATCTGGTGCTGGTCGACGTCGCGCAGGCGGCGCTCGACCGGGCGCTGGCGCGCATCGGCGAATACGCCGCCAAGGCGCGGGCGCGCGGCAAGATGAGCGAGGCCGAGGCCGACGCGGTGCTGCGCGGCGTGCGGGCCACGACGGACTACGAGGCGGTCCGCGGCGCCGACTGGGTGCTCGAAGCGGCCACCGAGGACCTCGCGCTCAAGCAGAGCATCTTCGAGCGGGTCGAGGCGCTGGTCGCGCCCGACGCGCTGATCACCTCCAACACCAGCTCGCTGCCGGCGGCGCGCATCTTCGCGGGCCTCAAGAACAAGGCGCGCGCCACGGTGACGCACTTCTTCGCGCCGGCGTGGCGCAACCCGGTGGTCGAGGTGGTGCGCGCGCGCGACGCCGACCCGAAAGTGGTCGAGTTCCTGCGCTGGTTCTTCTGCATCACCGGCAAGGTGCCCCTGGTGACCGAGGACGTCGAGTGCTTCATGCTCGATCGCGTGTTCGACAACTGGTGCAACGAGGCCGCGCTGAGCCTCGAGCGCGCGAGCGCCGCCCAGATCGACAGCGTGGCCGCGGAGTTCGTCCATGCCGGGCCGTTCTTCGTGCTCAACCTGGCGAAGGGCAACCCGATCATCATCGAGACCAACACGCTGCAGGCCGAGGCCGAGGGCGAGCATTACCGCCCGGCGCCGATCTTCCTCTCGGTGGCGAGCTGGGTCACCGCGCCGCTCGGCAAGCGCGTTGCGGTGGCCGAGGAGGCGGCCAACGCGGTGCGCGAGCGGCTGCTCGGTGTGCTGTGGTCGCAGGCCGTCGACATTCTCGATCGCGGCATCGGCGAGCGCGCCGACCTCGATCTGGGCTGCCGCCTGGCGCTCGGCTTCCGGCGCGGCCCGCTCGAGCTGATGAGCGAGCTCGGCGACGCGCAGGTCGAGCGCGTGCTGCAGCGTTTTGCGGCCGAGCGCCCGGGGATGCCGATGCCGGCGCGCGCGCCCGTCGACTATCAGCGCTTCGAGCGCGGCGTGCTGGTGGACAACCTCGACGGCGTGATCGTGATCACGCTGCGCCGGCCCGAGGCGATGAATGCGCTGCACGACGAGCTGAACGAGGAAATCCTGCAAGTCATCCGGCGCTACGAGGCCGATCCCGCGGTGCCGGGCTACGTCATCGTCGGCTATGGCCCGCGCGCCTTCTGCGCCGGCGCCGACATCGGACGCTTTCCCCGCATGCTGGGCGACGCCGACGCGTCGGCCGAGTACGCGCGCGAATGCTCGCGCCTGCTCACGCATCTGGACGCGATGGACAAGCCGGTGGTTGCGGCGCTGAACGGCATCGCGCTCGGCGGCGGGCTCGAGCTCGCGATGCGCTGCCACGCCATCGTCGCGCAGCGCGAAGCCGAGCTGGGCTTTCCGGAAATCACGCTCGGCATCGCGCCGGGGATCGGGGCGATGGTGGTGCCGTATCGCCGCTGGCCGCACGCGGCGGCGCTGTTCCACGACATGCTGCGGCGCGCCGAGCGGGTCAGCGCGGCGAAGGCGCACGAGGCCGGCATCGTCGCCGAGCTCGCCGACGACTACGCCTCGCTCATTCGCCAGGCGGTCGCGCGCGTGAACGCGCTCGCGGGTGCGCGCCGCGCGCCGCTCGACGGTCCCGTGGCGATCGCGCCCTTCGACGCCGTTGACGCTGCGCCGGCGCTCAGCCACGAGGTGATCGGGATCATCGAGGACGCGGTGCTCGAGGCCGCCAGAGCGCCGACGCTCGGCGCGGCGCTCGAGATCGGCTACCAGGCTTTCGGCCGCAGCGCCTGCACGGCGGCCGCG